>DEQG01000066.1:11043-25992 GCA_002360325.1 Salinicoccus sp. UBA3372
TCTAAATTTTTTCTAATATTTTGCAGATCCAGGTCCTTTTCTCTAAACTCCATCGCCATGATTCTCACTTCTCGTATATAATTTAAACTTATCATACCGGAAGGTATTTAAGAATTAAAAAACTGCAGGAGCCTTCATGAGGTTTCGGCAGTTTTAATTGTCACCCTTTTTCACATTCGTGACATCTGTTGTTTTATCGTGGTTGATCAGCATTCTGAACAGCAGAATGATTTCATTCAGCAAATGTGCTTTGAATACCGAATCTTCATCCAGCTCTTTAATGCAGTCATACAAATCTTCTAAAACCGGATGGTCCACATCAACTTTTGACATATCTTCATCAATCAGGGGCAGCACTTTCTCCAGCGTATCCAATTCTTTTTGGGTAAATTTCAAATTCAGGTTTCTCGGTGTATAGATCAGATTTCCCACATGAATCAAATATAATTTGATGAACTGCAGCTCTCTTTGAATCTTGTTTAAATCCCGCAGACCTTCCTCATTGAACCGAAGATAGCTGTATTCATCATGCTGAAACTGCAGCAGCTGCTCTGCTTCATTCATCGTTTTCTGTATCGCTTTATAATTTTTATCCGATTTTACGGACTGGAATTTTTCATCGGTCAATTCTTTCAAACGCTTATTAAGAAGTTTTTGAATGTCTTCTTTTGCACTGGTGGCCAGTTCCTTTATCCGGTCTGTATATTGCGGCGGGAGCACTAAGTAGTTGATCACGGTGCTCGTCGTCAGGCCGATCATCGTCGTTGCCAGCCTTGAAGTGAAATGATAGACATAGGCATCCTGCACTGATGGAATCATCGCAACAGCTGTTATCGCTGCGACCAGCACACCGTCATAAAGTTTCAAACGATAAGTCACCAAAATGGTTAAAGTTGCGGCAATAGCATATGTAATCGCTGTTTCTCCAAATATAAACAAAGACACAACCGCGATAAACGTACCGATGATTGAAGCAGGAAAGCGCACATATGCTTTTTTCAGCGACGCTTTGGCCGTCGGTTCGATTGTAACAATCGCAGTAATCACCGCAAATATGGGCGGCAGATTCAGCCATATACATATCAGGGCAGTAAGAAATGTTGAAATCCCTGTTTTTATAATCCTTTCGCCGAATATCTTTCTGAGTTGAAACATGCTATCGACTTCTTTCTGAATAATCTCTATATGTAATGATACCAAATATTCAACTTGAATGAATTTCATCAATAAAAAAGAGACTGAGCCCTTGCTTAGTCTTCCATTGATTAGATTTACTGTGCAGTAAATCCTCCATCTACTGTTAAGATGTTTTCTGTCATAACAGTATATTTATATTGTTTCACGTGAAAATCAAACACAATATAGCCACAACATAACAAGTTACCCTGGTGACAAAACCTCATGACAGTTAATATATTTTAGTTATTAATGCATTCAAAATAAAAGAACAAATAAAATTAATTCCGCAGCAGTTCAGTCAAGCTTGTATTTTGTGATGTTAAACACATTATTGAGCAAATCATAATGTTAAATGGTTATAGAACAGATTTGGATTATAAAGAGAATCATTTAATGAAGAGTCGTTTTGAATACAAAGTCATACTGATTACAGGCGCAGCTTCGGGGCTTGGACCGGCTGGTGCCCAGCGTGTCGCTAATGAAGGTGCAAAGCTTTCTCTGGTGGACTTAAATGAAGAAGGTTTGAAAGAAACAGAGAAGCTGATCAAAAGTGAAGTGCCTGATGCTGAAATTCTTTTGATTACCGCTGACGTGTCCAAAGAAGAAGATGTGAAAAATTATGTAAACCAGACAGTTGATAAATTCGGTGAAATTGATGGTTTCTTTAACAATGTGGGTATTGAAGGGAAACAGAACTTAACAGAGGTTTATACTTCTGAAGAATTTGAGAAAGTTGTCAGCATCAACTTGAACGGTGTTTTCTTCGGCATGAAACATGTCCTTAAAGTCATGAAAGAGCAGGGTGAAGGCTCAATCGTCAATACTGCTTCAGTCGGCGGTATCCGCGGCGTCGGCAACCAGTCGGGCTACTCAGCCACAAAACATGGTGTCGTCGGACTTACACGTAACTCTGCTGTAGAATACGAACAATTTGGTGTTAATATTAACGCCATTGCTCCCGGTGCAATCATGACTGCAATAGTCGAAGGTTCATCAAAACAAATGGACCCTGAAAACTGGGAAGAAGCATGCAAAGAATTCATCTCCGTCAATCCGATGAAACGTTTCGGCACAACTGAAGAAGTCGGCTCACTGGCAGCATTTCTGTTATCAGAGTCAGGTTTCATCAATGGTGCAGTCATCAACATAGACGGCGGCCAGTCATACAAATATTAAAAATTTAAAAAACCGGGCTCTTTTGAGCCCGGCTTCAAGTTTATATATTAAACCTCATGTGGCTGCGGTTTATTAATCACAGCTTTGTAGTTGTCCATCAAATTATAAAGATACTTACGTCCGGTTTCGAACTTTTCATCATTGATGATCTGTTTCTCAGTCTGGACAAGCACTTCTTCCTCCGGCTCATAAATCTGGTCTTTGGCCAGAAACTCTTCAATGCCGACTGCATCGATTTCCGGATGGAACTGCAATGCAAGGATGTTGTCATTTACAACGAATCCCTGGTTGTTACAGTTTTGGTTATAGTATACTTTTTCAGCACGTTCAGGAATCGAGAAGAAATCCTGATGGTGCTGGAATAATCGGATTTCGGCAGGCAGCCCTTTCAGGAGCGGATGCTCTGTAGCGCCTTCCACTTCGTATAAATAGTGCCAACCGATTTCCATATGTGCCATTCTCTGAACTTCGCCGCCAAGTGCCGTCGATAAAATCTGCGCGCCTAAGCATATTGCCAGTATACTTTGATTTTCATCAACAAGCTTTTTTAACCACTCTGCTTCTTCGACCACAAAAGGGTAGTTTTCAGTTTCATATGCCGTCTGGCGTCCACCTAATATAACCAGCAGATCAAATTTCTCATCCACGGGTAATGGATCACCTTCATAAATTCTGGCAGTGTTTACTTGATAATTTTTTTCATTTGCCCAGTCTTTTATATACCCTAAAGGTAAAAGCGGGTCATGTTGGATCACTTGTATGATCATATTAATTGCCTCCTTTTCTAATATAACTCCTCCTTGAAATTAAGTCGATTTTAACTCGATACGACACACTATAGTACAAAAGTATTTTGTGGTCAAACTAACAGATTGTAAATTTCAATTGGGTATCTTTTAATCTCTACATATATATTAAATAAACTAAATCACTGTAATTTAAACATTTTCACAATAACATGGATGACCGCTTCAGCGGTATTTTGAATATTGAGAATAAAAATTCACGATTTTTAAATTATATGCTAAAATATTCTTAATGTTTTATTCTTCAGACGGGGGGGTGCCATCATGACTGCAGAGATGATTTTTGTAGCTTTAATGATAATTTTGATGCTCGGCTTATTATTATTCGAAGTTGCCCGTGCAGATTTCGTCATATTTTTCTTTTTAGTGATATTTTTACTTTCAGGCACCATAACTGCCGAACAGGCTTTGAGCGGTTTTTCCAACGAGGGGATGCTTACCGTTCTTCTGCTGTTCATCGTTGCAGGTGCCATTCAAAAACATGGCATTATAGAAAATTTCATCTATGGGATTCTCGGCAAGTCAACATCATTACGTCTGTCCATGGTAAAGCTGCTTGTACCGATATCACTGGCTTCGGGGTTTTTAAACAATACACCAATCGTTATTACTCTAACCCCGATATTAAGAGACTGGGCAAGAGATAACGGCTTTTCACCTTCCAAACTTTTAATCCCATTGTCCTATGCGACAATACTGGGCGGGACAATTACGATGATCGGTACATCCACCAACCTTATCGTTAACGGCCTGCTGATAAACGCAGGAGTCGAAGGTTTTTCATTTTTCACTCTGAGTATTGTCGGGCTGCCCATAGCTTTAGTCGGACTGATTTATATTCTGACTATCGGTTATAAAATCCTCCCGAACAACCTGGGTGCAGAAGATACGATCCGTAAGGAGGCAAAAGAGTTTTTAGCCGAGGCGGCAATCGGTGAGAGATTTGAATATATCAACGATAAAATTATTACCGCTTCAAACAATTCACTGAAAGGCATCTACATCATTGAGATCATCCGCGAAGACGGGGAGCATATATTTCCTGTCAGTGCACACACGGTCATACGAAAAGGGGACAACCTAATATTCTCAGCGACTCTCAACAGAATCGCCGAAGTCGAAAAATTAAAAGGTGTTTCTTTGGAAACCGGCACTGATGACAGTCTCGATGTGCTGCAGAATGACAATCATCACCTTGTCGAAGCGGTCATCTCGCATAATTCAGGCTTAGTGGGCAGAACAATCAGAAGTTCGCTGTTCAGGTCAACATATAATGCAGGCGTGATCGCGGTCCATAGGAACAACCAGCGTATTACCAGCCGGGTCGGGGACATTGTTCTGAAGACGGGTGATACTTTACTGCTTCTGGCCGAAGACAGTTTTGTACAGAAACATCAGCATTCCCATAACTTCTATGTCGTCTCTACGGTAAATCCTCCCGAAACCTTGAGACAGAGTAATTTGAAAGGCATACTGGCTTTCGGGCTGCTGCTCGTGATGATTCTGTCTGTTACGCTCGGTATGCTGTCAATGTTCGAAGCCATGCTGATTGCGGTGATTTTATTAACCATCACCAGACTGATCAACTGGTCGGAAATATTAACGTATATACAGTTTGATGTCATATTATTGATTGCGAGTGCTTTTGGAATCGGGGCTGCAATGACCCAGTCAGGACTTGCCCAGTTCATTGCGGAAAATATGCTCGCTTTTGCGCGTCCGCTTGGGATTTTTGGCATCATATTCATCGTCTATATCGTCACAAATATATTTACAGAACTGATTACGAACAGTGCTGCAGCAGTTCTGATGTTTCCGATTGCATTTGAAATTGCGACTCAGATGGATGTTCCTTATATGGGCCTCATCGTCACCATCGCAATTGCCGCATCGTGCAGTTTCATCACACCTATAGGGTATCAGACAAACCTCATTGTCTACGGCCCCGGCGGTTACAAGTTCACGGACTATGTAAAAATCGGTACACCTTTAGTATTCATTACGATGGTGATGACTTCGACGATCGTCTACTTTGTATGGTATTAAAAAAGGACTTTCACTTAGAAAGTCCTTTTAAAATCTTTTATCTTTTCTTCGATTTCATCCCTTACTCTCTGAAATTCGGACCATTCCCTGCCTGCCGGGTCATCAAACGGCCAATGTTCCTTTTTGACGCCTTGAGGAATTACAGGACAATTTTCATCTGCATCACTGCATAATGTAACGACTAAATTTGAACGTTTCAAAATATCCTGGTCTATAAAATCTGAAGTCTGGGAGGATATATCCAAATTTATCTCATCCATTGCTTCAATAGCCTTCGGGTTGACACCATGGGTCTCAATCCCCGCCGAATAAACTTCCCAGCCGTCACCGAGTATAGCTCTGCCGAACCCCTCTGCCATCTGCGAGCGGCAAGAATTGCCGGTACATATAAAGTAAATTATCTTTTTATTCATTAATTCATTTCCTTCCTAAAATAAGAGCAATGTTAAATAAAGACCGATAAGCGTAAATATCAGCACCGGTATTGTTATGACTATCCCGACCTTGAAATAGACGCCCCATGATATCTTCATGCCTTTTTGCGTGAGTACATGGAGCCACAATAATGTTGCAAGTGAACCGATGGGAGTGATTTTTGGGCCAAGGTCCGAACCGATGATATTTGCATAAACAAGTCCTTCCTTCAGTATGCCCCGGATTTCGGACTGATCGATTGCTATGGCATCAATCATTACTGTCGGCATATTATTCATTACAGATGATAAAAATGCAGCGATGAAGCCCATGCCGATAATTGCAGCAAACAGGCCTTGATCAGCAATCACAATTAAAGCATCTGCAAGCAGATCTGTAATGCCTGCATTCCTGAGACCAAATACGACAATATACATTCCGAGTGAAAAGATGACGATATTCCACGGTGCGCCTTTAATGACTTCCTCCGTATTCACAGCCTGTGATCTGCCCGCTAATATTAAAAATATAACGGCGATAATTCCTGCGATAAATGATACAGGCACTGCGACAAATTCACTTGCTATATACCCCGCAAGCAGAATGCCGAGTATTACCCAGGAAATTTTGAAAAGTTTCATATCTGTAATTGCCTCTCTCGGCTCTGCCAGATTTTGTTCTTCAAAATTACGCGGTATGGAGTTTCTGAAGTAAGTTAACAGAACCACAATACTCGCTGTAATCGAGAATAAGTTGGGTATCAGCATACGGCTCAAGTATTCCAAAAATCCTATCCCAAAATAATCAGCTGAAACAATGTTCACTAGGTTACTCACAATAAGCGGCAATGAAGCAGTGTCTGCGATAAATCCGCTTGCCAGGACAAACGGAAATATGACCTTTTCTTCAAATTTCAGATTGCGTACCATTGCCAGTACAATAGGCGTGAGTATAAGTGCGGCGCCGTCATTTGCAAAAAATGCGGCAACGACTGCACCGAGCAATATTATGTAGACGAACATTTTGATGCCATTGCCTTTACTCGCCTTGACCATATGCCTTGCCGACCATTCGAAGAAGCCGATCTCATCCAATATTAAAGAGATGATGATCACAGCAACAAAGGCCAATGTAGCATTCCAGACAATATCCGCAACTTCTATGACATCACCGAATGAGACGACACCGGTCAATATTGCCAGGACCGCACCGATCGTTGCAGTAATTCCGATATCCATCCCCTTCGGCTGCCATATGATGAATACCAATGTCAGTAAAAATATAATTATCGCCAAAATCGTCATCCGACACATTCACCTTTATCCATAGATTTGCAGACACATTCGTCGTTATCCTGCGCAATTAAATTTATATACTTTCCCACTTCTTTTAACACTTCGTCATTCAATTTGTACATCTTTTTATTGCCGTCCCTGCGGGTCGATATCAGATTATTATCAGCCAAAGCTTTCATATGATGGCTTAAAGTCGGCTGTGAAAAATCAAAATACTCCTGGAGATCATATGCACACAGTTCTCCGCAAGATAACAGATCCAGAATTTCCAAACGGCTTGGATTTGCAATTATTTTTAAGAGATTTGATAAGTTTTCATACGTCATGTCATCTCCACCTTCCACTATATAGAATACTCTCTATATAGATTTCAGTCAATATAGATTTCCATCAAATAAAAAAACAGGACTTTTCAGCCCTGCTTTCGATCATTTATTATTCCATCTTTAAAGTCATCGCATTTATGGCAACTATTACTGTACTCAGCGACATCAATATTGCTCCGACTGCCGGTGAGAGGATCAATCCCATAAATGCCAGTATACCTGCTGCAAGCGGGACTGCCAGAATGTTATACCCTGCACCCCACCATAGGTTTTGTACTGTCTTCTTCATGGTATTTTCCGCTAAAGAAAGAAAGTGAATAATGTCCGCCGGATCACTTTTCACTAAAATAATATCTCCCGATTCGACCGCAACATCCGTACCAGCACCGATTGCCACACCAATGTCAGCACGTATCAGGCTTGGAGCATCATTAATTCCGTCTCCGACCATCATGACTTTTTCACCCTGGGATTGATAGTTCTGGATGATTTCTTCTTTATCCTCAGGCATTAATTCTGCCCTGACTTCTTCAATACCAAGTTCCTTTGCCACGGCTTCCGCCACCTGCCTGTTATCACCTGTCAACATTACAGGACGAATACCCCGTTCAATGATTTCATTTATCATACCTCTGGAACTTTCTTTAATCTTGTCGCCCTGGGCCACAACGCCATAATTCTCACCGTCGATAACCAGGAAACTCACAGAGTTACCCTGACCGGCCAATTCTGCAAACTGTGTCTCATTATAAGTTATGTTCTCATCTTTTAAGTAAGACACACTTGTGATTTTCATATCTTTACCATCAATGGATGCTTCTAAACCGACCCCGGGTATGTTATTCACATTTTCCGCTCTTGGTACATCCACTTTTCTAACATCAGCTTCAGCCAATATACCTTCGGCAAGCGGATGTGATGAACTCTGTTCAATTGCTGCCATCAGACCCAGTACTTCATCATCAGAATACTTATCATTAAAACTTTCAACATGGTTGACAGCAAAGTTGCCTTCAGTCAGCGTCCCTGTTTTATCCATCATGATATAATCCAGGTGTCTTGCTGTTTCGAGTGATTCACGATTTTTCACAATCAAACCATTTTTAGCTCCAAGTGACGTTGAACGCGCTGTCACTAATGGAATAGCAAGCCCAAGCGCATGCGGACACGCGATTACGAGAACCGTCACCAATCTCTGTAAGGCAAAATCCACATCTCCCTGAATCATCATCCAGATAACGGCTGCCACTATACCGATGCTTAAGGCAAAGTAGAATAAATACCCCGCAACTTTATCCGACATCAGTTCCGCTCTCGATTTATCACTTTGTGCTTTACTCACAAGTCCCATTACCTGGGATAGATAACTGCTCTTACCGGTGCCTGTCACTTCAATGGAAATGGTACCCGAACCATTCACAGTTCCGCCGATCACTTCATCATCAAGTGTTTTTTCAACTTTCTTCGCTTCACCTGTCACAAGAGATTCGTCCACAGAACTTTTACCTGATATAATCCTGCCGTCCGTGGGTATATTATCTCCTGCCATTATCTGGACCGTATCTCCTTCATTAACTTCAGATAATTCAACCTCCTTTGTATTTCCGGCATCATCTATCAACACTGCCGTATTCGGCAGCAATTCAGCCATCTTTTTCAATGCATCACTTGCATTGCCCACTGCTTTCATTTCAACCCAGTGACCGAACAGCATGATCAGTATCAAAGATGCAAGCTCAAAAAAGAAATCCATCGTATGAGCATCCGCTGCCCCGAAGTGGTTCATATAGAATGCAAACAGACTATATACATAAGCGACGGATATACCCATCGCCACCAGCGTCATCATACCTGGTTTACGAGCTTTCAGTTCATCGGCTGCACCTGATAAAAAAGGCTGTCCGCCGTATAAGAATAATATTGTCGCAAGTATCAGCACTACCCAGTCCGAGCCTGGAAAAGTGAATTGAAATGGAAGTGTAATACCCATCATGGGCGCTAAAAACAGTATGGGAATACCGAAAATTAGCGAGATGAAAAACTTCTGTTTGAAATCGCCATGATGGTGGTGGTCATGTCCACTATGGTCATCGTGATCGTGATGATTATGTTCATGATTTTCATCTTCATGGCTTTGATGATGCAAGTGATTATTTTCTTCATGCCGGCTGTGTGACATCTTAACCCTTCTTCCTTCATATATTTTTTACCTTTACATTCATTATATACCCCCTTAGGGTATAAGTCAATTTTAATAAAAACCGCCTTTGGATATTAGTTTTTTTATATAAAATTAAGATTATTAAAGCGCTCTTTAGGGTAAAGCAATGGAAAGGAGAGTGGTTATCAATATGAGTAAATCTGTACTTATAGTGGTTACAAATCATGACAGGATAGCGGGTAATAAAGACAAGCCGACAGGAGTATGGTTATCCGAAGCAGCAGAGCCTTATATCGCTTTTCAAAGTGCTGGATTCAAAGTCGATATTGCATCACCCAAAGGTGGCAATGTACCCATAGATCCAAATTCGGTGGAAAATGGAAATGATGATGAGAAGTTTACCGAAGTGACAAAACTTCTCCAGCAGACAGAACGACTCGGAGACCTGGTATATGAAGGCTATGACGCAATTTTCTTTGCCGGCGGACATGGCGCAATGTATGATTTCCCAGGAAATGCAGACATCCAGAATATCATGGCATACTTTAAAGATGATGGCAGAATCATCAGCGCTGTCTGTCATGGACCTGCAGCTTTTGCCGACGCCAAAACGAAGGATGGTAAATATCTCGTTGACGGCATCAAACTCACAGGATTTACAAATGTTGAAGAGAAGGCTATGAACCTTACAGAGGATATGCCTTTCCTGCTCCAGTCAAAACTGGAAGAGAACGGCGCAGGTTTTGTTGAAGGACGTAAGATGGAAGAGAACGTTGTTTCAAGCGGAAATTTTATCACAGGTCAAAATCCAGCCTCAGCGCAAGGGGTTGCTGAAGCAGTAATCAACAGACTCAAATAATTTTTACCCGGGTAAAAATCACCCGGGATTTTTTCTGTTTATTTTAACTGCGCAAGCGCATCAATCACCAAACAAGTACTGTTGATACCATTATAAAAATTATCAATATCCAGGTTTTCATTCGGTGAATGATTCGCCTCGTCCGCATTTGCATAAGGGACTATCACAGAGGGCGTACCCATTATTTTGGTCCACAGAGCGTCCGGAATACTTCCTCCCATACTCGGCTGGACATAAGCCCGTCTGCCGAATCCTTATCACCTGTCCTGCTCGCAATTGTTTTCTGGAAACGTGCAAGAAGGGCTTACTACAGTACTATTTTGGCAATGATACTCGGCGCTTTAACAACAATAACATTGGTTATTATTGGAGAACAGCTGGGTACGGATGACGGCGCAGTTGTTTTCGTCTGGGCAATTGACCCCGTTCTCGTAGGCATACCTGTTACCGTTCTTACGCTCGTAATCGGTACTTTCATTGAAACCAGAGGATGGAAGGACACTGAGAAAGTAGCTGTAACTGAATAACATTAAAAAAGCAAACCTGCTTTGGCCGCAGGTTTGCTTTATTTGATTTCTATTAATAGTTTCCTAAATACTCTTCTATTTCCCAAGGTGTAATCTGTGCACTGTATTCTTTCCATTCAAGCATCTTATTTTCAACAAAATGCTCATAAATATGCTCACCAAGTGCATCTTTGACTACGTCATCTTCTCTCATTGCTTTCAATGCAGTATATAGCGTAGTCGGGAGATCTTCCACATCTTCAGCTTTACGTTCTTTTTGAGTCATTTCATAAATATTTTCATTGACTGGAGTCGTCAAATCTATTTTATTTTTAATGCCGTCGAGACCCGCTGCTAAAATAACAGCTGTTGCCAGGTAGGGATTCGCAGAAGGATCCAACGACCTGACTTCAGCACGGGTGCCCATACCGCGGCTGGATGGGATTCTAAGCAGCGGTGTTCTGTTATGGCCGCTCCATGCAATATATCTCGGCGCTTCAAACCCGGATGCCAATCTCTTATAAGAGTTCACCAAAGGATTACAGATTGCTGTGAAAGATCTGGCATGATCCAATAACCCCGCCATAAAATATCTCATCTCTTCACTTAAACCAAAATCATCATTATCGTCAAAGAATACGTTTTCCCCATCTCTGAATAAAGAAACGTTGTAATGCATACCGCTTCCAGGCTGTTTATATAATGGTTTTGGCATGAATGTTACATGAAGCCCATATTTTCTGGCAATCGTTTTAGCGACAAGTTTGAAAGTCTGAATCGCATCACTCGCTGTTAATGCATCCATATATTTAAAACTGATTTCATGCTGGCCCGGACCGATTTCATGATGGAACATCTCTACTTCAAAATTCATCGTATCCAAAGTTCTCGCTATCTCACGACGGCAATGACCGCTTGTATCGGTTATATCTAAATCAAAGTAGCCGCTGGAGTCATTGGGCTCAGTTGTATAATTGCGGTCTTTATCCAATTTAAAGAAGAAAAATTCAGGTTCAGGTCCCAAGTTCATCTCGTCATATCCAAGCTTCTGCATCTCTTTTATAACCTTTTTCAAATTAGATCTCGGGTCCCCGCTAAATGGCTCACCGTTAATATCATAAATGTCGCAGATTAAACGTGCAGTTTTATCTTCGCCCTCTGTCCAAGGCAGTACCACCCATGTATTCAAATCAGGTTTTAAATACATATCAGATTCTTCAACCCGTACAAACCCTTCAATAGAGGAACCATCAAACATCATTTCCCCCTCTATGGCTTTTTCCAGTTGACTCACTGGTATTTCTAAATTTTTGATTGCCCCCAGCACATCTGTGAACTGAAGTCTGATATACTGCACGCCACCTTCTTCAACACTTGTAAGAATATCCTCTCGTGAATATTCAGCCATTTAATAATACACGCTCCTTGTGATTCTCTAATATTTTTTACATAATTATTACTGTTTTATTTATCTCTATATACTAGTATAACCTCTCAGCAGACAGTTAAACGTATATTATAGGATTATTTACCATTTAAAAGGCATTCATCATTTCATCTCGTCTTTAATGCCGTTATATCCTTTTTTTACATTGATTACATTCTCATATCCATTTGCCTTTAATACGCTGGCCGCAATTGCTGAGCGGACACCTGACTGACAGTGCACATAAATCTCATCATTCTTATCGAATGGTACTTCTTTATCCTCGGATGCTAATTGTCCAAAGTGTAAATGTTCTGCATTTTTTAAATTGCCTTTCCGATATTCCGACTTTGAACGGACATCAAGTATATTTTTGTTTTCATAGTCTGCCGTCAATTCTGCAGGTGATATATTTTCATATGATGCATCTGCATACTGATCGATTTTATCCTCAGGCACAATCAGTTCAATATTATCAAATCCAATAGATGCAAAATCTTTTTGCAGCCTCTCGCTTTTTTCCGGATTTGCAATCAACGTCATCGGTCTGTTGTAATCCACATACCATCCGGCAAACTGCAGAAATTTATCATTCAACGGAATATTGATTGATCCTTTTTTAAATCCTTCAGCAAAGGCTTCTTTACTTCTTAGATCAAATATCTGTCCCGGCAGCTCCTCGGGTGTGCCGACTTTCACTTCTTTCAAATTAAACTCAGGCAAGCCCTCTTTGTTCACTTTTTTCATGTGGGCAAAGTGTGTCGGCGGTTCAGGCTGGTCGCTTACCAATTCTTTAATGAATTCTTCTTTGTCATCTGTTTTTAAAGCCCAGTTAGTTTGACGTTCATAACCCAGCGTGGATAATGGCACGGCTCCTAAAGCTTTACCGCAGGGGCTGCCTGCACCATGGCCCGGCCAAACCTGAAGGAAGTCAGGATAATCTTCCAGTTTCTTTAATGATTGAAACATATCCTTTGCCCCAAGTTCAGTTGTACCTTTCATCTTAGCCACTTCTTCCAGCAGATCGGGACGTCCGATGTCACCGACAAATAAGAAATCACCGGTAAACATCCCCATTGGTTCATTACTGCCGCCACCGTGGTCAGTGAGGATAAATGTAATACTTTCCGATGTGTGTCCCGGCGTATGCAGCACTTTAAGTCCAACATTGCCCACATTGATCGTATTACCCTCTTTAAGAAAAACCGTATCTTCAGGCACATTTTCGTATTTCCAGTTTTCATCACCTTCATCGGAGACGAATATTTGAGAACCAAACTTTTTATTTGCATCTCTTAAACCAGACGCAAAATCTGCATGTATATGTGTTTCTGTTGCAGAGGTAATATTATAACCCTGCTTATCTGCAACTGCTTTGTACTCATCGAGAATACGGCTGGGGTCGATGATGATGGCATCTTTAGTTTTCTGACAGGCGACCATATACGATGTCTGTGACAACTTCTCATCATAAAATTGTTTAAAGAACATATTTATCCACCTCTGTTATTATTATTATTCTTATATAAATAAATCATTATCCTTACTTTATTTATAACATAATATTGATATGGAATATCCTGACCGGCACTCTGTGAAATTTATATTATGCACCCAAAAATATTCCGCTCCTTCTTCATTATATACCCTTCAATGACAAATATATTTCCGTTAAACGTTTCATGCCCATTGCAATTCAGATATAATGATAATTAACCTGAAATATTATAGGAGGATTTATATGTCTAATGAAATATCTTCTCTGATTACTGAAACTCCGGAAGAAGGATATCAGCTCGCTGTGCAACTCTCCAGAAAAGCGATATCCACAATGATGCCTGATTTGGAAACCCGTAAAAAAATGTACCCGGATTATATAGGAGATGCAAGAAATTTAACACATGCATCCGAAGTCGTAGCGATACACTTCCACACAATTTCCCAGGCAAATGACTTTTGGAAAGATAAATAGTGTAAGCTGAGACAAATCATTGAAAGATGGTTTGTCTTTAACTTATGCTGAAATTTCAAATGGAGGTGAAATAATGACTGATTCAGACAGTGAGTTAAATCCCAGGACTAAGTGGCTGATTGGGGTAGGCATTACATTCTTCATGGCGGTTGTCGGGTATATTATTGCTCTATTGCCCGGATTCTCCCTGATAGGACCTCTCGGCAGCGCAATTATTGCCGCAATCATTTACCGGCAGATTTTCGGTTATCCCTATATATATAACAGAGGAATCACTTTTTCATCAAAAAAGTTGCTCCGTGTGGCCATCATCTTATATGGCCTTCGTTTAAACATAAACATCATTTTGGGTGAAGGACTTGAATTTCTTATCAAAGATACGATAGTCATTGCTTTCGCTGTCCTTTCCATGATCGGTCTCGCTAAATTATTCAAGGCTGAATTCAAGCTCTCCCTGCTTCTCGGGGTAGGGACGGGCGTCTGTGGTGCTGCTGCCATCGCGGCTGTTGCACCCATTATAAAAGCGAGGGATGAAGACACCGGGATAAGTGTCGGAATCATCGCGCTCATCGGCACGATATTCTCAATCGGATATATATTAATACGTCCGGTGCTGGACATTTCCAATAATGATTATGGCGCCTGGTCGGGAATGAGCCTTCACGAACTTGCCCACGTTGCACTTGCTGCAGAACCAGCAGGGAATAACGCTCTGGCCATCGCTCTTCTTGCCAAGCTGGGACGTGTTTTATTGTTGATACCATTATGTTTTATCATTGTATA
>DEQG01000066.1:26074-61699 GCA_002360325.1 Salinicoccus sp. UBA3372
TTCGTTTTAATGAGTTTGATAAATACATACATAATCGGCCAGGTCATTTTCATACCTGAAGCAGTAATTGAACAAATATATGACCTGTCCACCTTTTTACTGACCATGGCAATGGTTGGACTTGGATTGAATGTCAGCCTGAAGGATGTACGTACTAAGGCATTCAGGCCACTCGTTGCAGTGACCATCGTTTCTGTCGGGTTATCCATCTTCACATTCCTGATGGTCTGATGATTAATAAAAGAGCTGAATCCCTTTAGGATTACAGCTCTTTTTTCATGTCATCGTAATATCTTTGTCAACAATCAGCCGTCCGACTTCTTTTAAGTTTTCAGCACTGTCCTGATTGACTGTTGAACCGAATATGACCGTCAGTGTTTCTACCAGAGATATGGCAGGCACAAGCGAGTAATGATCTCCAGATCTTGCAAGCATTAAAACGTGTTTTGCATATGGAATCATTGAATTGTCAGCACTGTCGGTGATCAAAATCACATCAATGTTCTTTTCGGCACAATATTTTGCCACTTCATACGTCATTTTTGTGAACGGGGACAGGGCGATGAGAATGACCACTTCCTTATCAGATACATGATAGAGACGGTCGAATATGAAGTTCGGTTCATAACTCAGCTGCTGACATACAGGGTTGAACTCATTAATCGAGTTTTCAAGATACAGTGCGACAGATCTTGATGTTCTGAGGCCGAAGACATTTATTCTCTCAGCTTCCGTCATCCTTTTAACCGCTGCGTTGATAGTTTTCTCCAAATCCTTAGTCATCGTATACTGCTGCAATTGGTTGATTTTGCTCCAGGTTTTCTGAATATGATTATCATTACGTGTATCTGCTTCTTCATCCTCATTGGAAAAGTCCCACCACTTGGGTGTCTGGCTGTCGATGACCACCAGATGGATATCCTTTTTGAAATCATTTAAATTATCGTATCCGAATTGTCTTATGGTTCTGAGTATCGTCGTCGTCCCGACGCCCGAATTCTCCGACATCTTTCCAATTGACTGTATTCCGAGTTCACGGTAGTTCTCCAGTATGTAGTCACTGAATTCTTTCTGCTTTTTAGGCAGTCTCTCTTTTTTATTAATGATCTTCTGCAATAGATTTGTATCGGCCATTTAATCACTCCTGAATGTTATATAGGAAATAATATTCCTTTCATAAGCTTAATCGGTTGTTTTATTCCTAAAGTGGTGATATATTGATTGAAACTTGATCAAGGATTCAATCATCAAAAATGTGTAAGCGTTTCTAATTATTTTAACATTTATATTATATGGAGGCAGAAAAATGACAGAGAAAGTCGAACTTCTTTTTTTAAAGGAAGAGGACATGATTGAAGCTGGTGTACTGGATATGGCATCCTGCGTGAACGTGATGGAGGAAATGTTTGAACTGATGGGTAAAAAAGATTATATTCTCGGCGGACCGAATCGTAATGAACATGGCTTGATGCTGTGGTTTAATGAACAGGAACCTCATAAGAATATGCCTGTTGCCGGCCCGGACAGACGGTTCATGTCGCTGATTTCTTATTTAGGCGGCCGTTTCGACGTGATGGGAAACAAATGGTACGGGTCGAATATTGAGAATCAGAAGAAAAATCTCCCGAGATCCATTCATACATTTACTTTAAATGATAAGGATACAGGTGCGCCATTATCGATTATGGCGGGTAACCTGGTCAGTTCAATGAGAACTGGTGCAATCCCCGGTGTTGTCGCAAAGCATCTGGCTAAAAAGGATGCCGGGGTGATCGGAGCTGTCGGCGGCGGGGCAATCAACCAGTCCTGCATCGACGCGATTAATACGACAGTGAATTCAGTGGAGAAGATTATTTTATTTGATATAAACGAAGAAAAGGGTAAAGTGATTGCTGAAAAGATTAAAGACAAAACAGGCAAGCCTGTGGAAGTCGTGACGGATATCGAGAGCTGTATCAGCGAGGCTGATATTTTAACAGTCGCAACTTCCGGTGCAGTAAAACCCGTAATCGATGAGAAATTGTTGAAACCTGGCGCGTTGGTACTACTGACGGGCGCTGCAGACATCAGTGAAGAAGCATACAACAATCGCGTTGTTGCTGACTTATGGAGCATGCATGAGTCATGGATGAATGACGGTCTCGAACACCCGGATGGTCTCGAGAGCATTCGGTCATGGGCGATGTCCGGCGAGCTGCTGAAACTTGTTCACGAAGGAAAATACGACCCAGCTAAAGTCGATGATATCGGTGATATCATTTCCGGCAAGAGCTCAGGCAGACAATCTGAAGATGAAATCATCATCACTATAATGGGCGGCCTGCCTACAGCGGATGTTGCATGGGGCTGGCAGGTTTACGAAAATGCCGTGAATAAAAACCTGGGCATAAAACTTCCTTTGTGGGAACAGTCACATTTAGTATGATAAAAAGCAAAAGCTGCTGAAAATTTTGGGATTTTCAGCAGCTCTTTTATGGTAAAGGCTATTTTCGATCTGCACCTTTATTCTGATGTCTCCAAATCGAATTCGAGAAAAACTCAATCCTTGAACTCATCATTATTAATATCTGTAATGAACATATGTCCGGGCAGGTGGGTGATCATGACATCCGGCTTTGCATTTAACGCGACGTTCTGCGGTGTCACGCCGCATGCCCAGAATACCGGGACCTCATCTTCTTCGATATCAATCGCATCACCGTAATCCGGCTGTGCCATATTCGCTATACCAATATCTCCCGGGGTGCCGATATGAACAGGGCCGCCGTGCATATCCGGGAACTGCTCGGTAATCTCCTTCACTTTATCCACGTCATATTTTTTAAAAGGACGCATCGAGACGACGGCCTGCCCGTGAAAGACACCTGCAGACTCGGCGTCGATATTCGTTTTATACATGGCCACATTCTTTTTCTCTTGGATATGTTTGATATCGATACCGCCGTCCAAAATCGCCTGCTCGAATGTAAAGCTGCATCCGATCAGAAATGTGACAAAATCATCCTGCCAGTAGGATGCCACTTCATCCACCGTTTCTATCAGTTCACCGTACCTGTAAATATTATATTTCGGGATATCGGTTCTGATGTCAGAATCCTTGGCATAATGGCTTTCAAACAGTCCGTCTTCCATCACTTCTATAATAGGCACTGCCTTTTTATTTCTAAGTGCAAATAAAAGAAAATCGAATGCATATTTCCTGGGTAATATCACTAAGTTCGCCTGAACTTTATCTCCGGCGAGTCCTGATGTCGTCCCTTGATGTTCACCATTTCTTATACGTTTTCTAATAGTAGCTGCATCCATCTTATACACCTCTTTCAATTAACCTGTCCATAAATCAGCAAGTCCGCCAAGTGACATCACACCGATAATCGCTGTTGCAAGAACTGCAATAACCCCCCAGATAATCATCCATGTCGGGTGACGGTAGTCTCCGACCAGTTTCTTCTTTCTCGATGCCAGCAATACCGCACCCAGCGTCAACGGCAGAATAAGTCCGTTGAATGCACCTGCAAGAATCAGCAGGGTTACCGGCTGGCCGACAACCGTGAATACCAATGTTGAAAACACAATGAATATAACAATAACCACGTTATTATATTTGTCAAAAATATTGTGGAACGACCTTAGGAATGATGCACTTGTATAAGCCGCACCGATTACTGAAGACAGTGCTGCAGCAAGTAATACCACACCGAACACCTGCATGCCGGTGTCACCCAAAGCAAATTGGAACACAGAAGCCGGTGGATTTTCTTCGCTTAATACCGCACCCTGTGCAAGTACGCCGAGAACTGCCAGGAATAAGATCACTCTCATGACACCGGTTGTTAAAATACCATAGTTCGCTGCATGACTCACAAATCTTATATTTTGTTTGCCTGTCATGCCCGCTTCAATCAATCTGTGGGCACCGGCAAATGTGATGTAACCTCCGACAGTACCACCGACAATTGTTACAATCGGAACAAACATTCCGACAGGGTCTTCCGGCACAAAAGTTCTGAATGCCGCTTCGCCATAAGGCGGATTGGACTGAATCATGACATAGGCAGTAATACCGATCATTAAAATACCAAGTATCTGTGTCACGACGTCCATCACGGCACGTCCGTTCTTCACCAGGAAAATAAAGATCGCAAATGCACCGGCAATCGCTGCACCGAGACGAACATCCAGCCCGAATATCGCATTGAAACCGAGCCCTGCTCCGGCAACGTTGCCGATATTGAAAGCCAGGCCACCAAGAACGATGAAGAAAGCGACCACGTAACCTAAACCCGGAGCGACTTCGTTCGCCACTTCCTGCCCGCGTTTTCCGGAAACACTGAGAACTCTCCATATATTAAGCTGTGCACCGATATCTATAATGATCGATACAACAATCGCAAATGCAAAACTTGCTAAAAACTGTTCTGTAAATACTGTTGTCTGAGTAAGAAATGCCGGGCCGATTGCTGAAGTGGCCATCAGGAATACAGAACCGAAGAGCAGTCGCCGCTGCGCGGGTGTTATTTTTGGTTTTTCATTATCCATTGATTTTCCCCCTTATTTCAAAATGTTATTTACATCGTTTCTATCTTAATATCATTCTTTTCAAATACATTACGTATTTCTTTTATGAAATCGAGCGCTTTTTCACCGTCTCCATGAACACAGATGCTGTCAGCCTGAATGTCTATCATATTGCCATCAATGCTTTCCACTTTGTTTTCCTTGATCATCTTAACGACTCTTTTCACTGCCTCATCCGTATCTGTAATCATCGCACCTTCTTTTCTTCTGGAAACAAGCGTGCCATCATCTTCATAAGCACGGTCGGCAAACACTTCATGTCTCACTTCAAGGCCCGCCTCCTTGCCTGCCTTGACAAGGTTCTGATTGCTCAGTCCCATCAATTTCAGCTTCGGATCATACTCTTTCACTGCATTCGCAATGGCCAGCGACAATTCATAATCCGTGAAAGTCGCATTGTACAACGCTCCGTGAGGTTTGACGTGGTTGAGTTCAGCATCGTACGTTTTTGCAATTCCTTCCAGAGCCCCGAGCTGATACAACATGATTGCTCTGACTTCTTCCATTGTCATATCCATGAAACGTCTGCCGAAACCCATCATGTCAGGAAAACCAGGATGTGCTCCAAGTCCTGTCGTACCGCTTTTTTTAATCATTTCAACCGTTTTGATCATCACACTCGGATCACTGGCGTGAAAACCGCATGCAACATTCGCGGATGATATGAGCGGGATGATTTCATCATCGTTTCCAATCGTATAATTACCGAAACTTTCACCTAAATCTGCGTTCAAATCTACTTTATACATCTTTATCCTCCTAGTCTTCAATAATTTTATTGCGCTGTAAAAACTTGATATCCACTATATTTTGGATGTAATTCGGGTGCTGCATGAGATAATACTGAAAATCGAGATTCGTTTTGAGCGGACCGACGACCGTCTCATCAAGAACAAGTGTCATCTTATTGATCGCTTCCGATCTGTCCTTACCTCTGACAATCACTTTAGCTATCATCGAATCATAATTTGGCGGAATCTTATATCCCGGGTACACTGCAGTATCCACACGGACATAACGTCCGAGAGAAAAGTGAAGCATTTCAATCTGACCGGGCGCCGGCTGGAAATTCTTTTCCGGATCCTCTGCATTGATGCGGGTTTCAATCGCAAATCCGTTAATAGTGATGTCCTCCTGGCTGATATTCAGTTCATTGAACAGTGCGACTTCCACCTGCAGCCGGACGATGTCGACACCGGTAATCTCCTCTGTGACAGTATGTTCAACCTGGACACGCGTATTCATTTCGATGAAATAAAACTCATCTTCCTCTTCGACATATAAATACTCAACAGTGCCTGCACCGCCGTAACCGAGTTTGGCTATCGCGTCCCTCGTCGTTTCAGTGATAAATCTTCTCGACTCGCAGGATAAAATATGTGCCGGCGCTTCTTCAATCAGCTTTTGATTATTACGCTGAATCGAACAGTCCCTTTCATACAAATGAATAGCGCCGCCATTGCCGTCTCCGACAACCTGGACTTCAATGTGCCTTGCTTTGGAAATATATTTTTCTACATAAATCCTATCATCATTAAATGCATTTTCAGCTTCTTTTTTTGCTTCCCTGTAACTTTTTTCGAGAGAGGCTTCATCATGGACAAAGCGCATCCCCTTACCGCCGCCGCCGGAAACTGCCTTGATGACAACCGGGTAGCCTATACTTTCAATGACTTCCCTGACCGCTTCGAGACTGTCGACAACACCATCGCTGCCGGGGATGACAGGGACACCCGCTTCTTTCATCGTGCTCCTGGCCTCTGCTTTATCACCCATCTTCTGCATGATTTCCGAAGTCGGACCGATAAAAACAATCCCTTTCTCTTCACAGCGTTTTGCAAATTCGGGCGTTTCAGATAAAAACCCGTAACCCGGATGAACCGCATCCGCTTTGCTGATTTCTGCAGCGGTGAGTATCCGGTCCATATTCAAGTAACTCTCGTTACTCTGCGGCGGACCGATGCAAAGTGCTTCATCGGCCAGTGCGACGTGAAGGCTGTCTTTGTCAGCGGTAGAATATACAGCAACGCTTTTTATGTCCATTTCCTTTAAAGTCCGTATGATTCTCACTGCGATTTCACCACGGTTTGCAATCAGAACTTTCTTCATGTCATTCACCCTCTTTGCGGACAGTCATCAACACCTGATCGTACTCGACAGTGTCACCGTTTTCCACAAGAATTTCTTCTATGACTCCCGCATGCACGGAATTGACATCATTGAAAACCTTCATTGCTTCGATGAAGCCGATCTGATCACCTTTTTGGACAATGTCTCCTGCATTGACAAAGTTTTCATCAGATCCTTCTTCTTTCTGCATGTAGAAAGTACCGACCTGCGGTGCTTTAATTTCAAGTGTTTCAGCCTTATCCACACCGGTTCCCCCGGAACCCTGTTCAGAGCCGGATACGGGCGCTGACGACTGTACGTCACCTCCTTTTTCAATGTGAATCTTCATACCTTTTTCTTCAATCTTCAGTTTTGTAAGCTCTTCCTCTTTGAATAATTTAATGAGTTCCTTCACTTTTTTAACGTTCATAATTATACCCCCATCAGTTTTGAAATTTTTAAAGAAGACTCACGGCGGATCGACGTGAAATCATTTATGTCTTCAAAATATTCCCCGGAATCAATTTTCTCCGATTCTTCTTTGTAGAGTTCGGTAGCTTCCTCTACATCCATCTCTTCAAATGTAATTGTTTCTCCCGGTGATTTTTGTACCAGTTTTGGGATGTCGGCAAGCGCCACGGTTGCGATACGCACGTATCCGCCTGCAGTCTGCCTGTCATTGAGAAGAATGATGGGCTGGCCGTTTTTTGGCACCTGTATGCTGCCAAGCTGTGTCGGCTCACTGAGTACATCGTGTCCTTCGTCCGTTTCCAGTCCGGGACCGTCCAGGCGCATACCCATCCTGTCACTGTCTTTTGTGATTTTGTATTCGGAATTGAACAGTTTTCTTTGGACATCCTCTTTAAAGCGGTCATATTGCTGGCCGGGTATGATACGGATAATATTATCGCTGTCGAACGACCTGATTTTTTTAAGTTCATGTGAAAATTCACCGCCGGCTGCCTTCAGCACATCACCGCTTTTTAACGTTCTGCCTTTGAATCCGCCGATACCGCTTCTGCTATGTGTGGATCTGCTGCCGAGTACTTCCGGAACATCAAATCCTCCTGAAACCGCAAGGTAAGTTCTGGATCCATTTTCACACTTGCCTATTTTCAGTGTCTCACCTTTAATCACTTTAATCGCAGTACCGTGAGTGTACAGTCTGTCATCAATTGTAACCGGCGCTTCTGCACCAGATGTAGAAATGACAACATCTTTCTGCGCAAGCAGCTCTGCACCGTGCAAAGTCATTTCGAGAACGGCTGCATTATCTTCATTGCCGAGCAGGCGGTTGGCCAGTTTATGTGCTCTGTAATCCAATACTCCCGAAGGCGAGAAGCCAAAGGTCTGATAAGAATACCTCCCTGCATCCTGAACCGTCGTAAACATCCCCGGATTTAATACTTTGAAAGTCATTATTCCGCCTCCCTGCTGGTGATTTTCACTTCATAATCATCATTTTCCACCTGTTGCTGCAGCTTTTTATATTCATCTTCGTCAATCGATCTGTAGATGATTCTGTCTCCTGCTTCATATAAGATCTGAGGTTTCCTGTTCTCATCAAATAAAGGGATGGGGGTGCGCCCAAGCAGATTCCAGCCGCCTGGTGAAGTGAAAGGGTACATTCCCGTCTGTTTTCCGCCGATACCGACCGAGCCTGCCGGAATGCTCGTCCTCGGATTATCGAGACGGTCTTTGAACAATCGCTCATCCAGACCGCCCAGATAGGGGAACCCCGGCATGAATCCAAGCATATAAACTAAGTATTCCGTATCGCTGTGGAGGCTGATGACTTCCTCCGGTGATAATCCGTTATCATCGAACAATTCCAAATCCGGGCCATATTCCCCGCCGTAACAGACCGGGATTTCAACAAGGTTATACTTGAATGTCCGTTTTTCAAGCCTGGCAAGATCTATTCGCTTTAAAGTGTCCTCCACATTAGTACCGGTTGTTTTAAAAATGTCGTAGTATATTATAAGGCTGGTATAAGATATGACTATTTCCAGAACGCCGTCTATATTCATTTTTTCCAGTTCATTCTTCAAATGGACCAGTTTTTTATTTGTATCCTCACTGATTTCATCTCCGAGGTAAGCGGTTACGGAATTCTCGGAGTATCTTTTTATATCCACTCGTATACACCCCTTTTGAAGTCTTTTTTAATGCCCTCATTCTATCACATTATTCTGTATATTATAAATATACACTGATAAATGATAACAGTCTTTTTATAAATAAAAGACACCTGGCAGTTCCCACTGACACAGGTGCTTTGTTTACATACTAATCTGCATTATACGGCTTGTCACGGCCAGTATCGGTATCTCGATTAAAGGTCCGATAATCAATGCAAGCGTTATAATCGGCATATCGTCAAAAACTACGACTGCGATAGCCAGCGCAAGCGGGGAATTCCTTGCCATTGTTATCATGACAAGGCTGACAGTGTCACGGTAATTGAATTTGAATATTTTCGCTGTCATATTTCCGATTATAAAATTAATTATGAAAAACAGTGATATCGGTATGAGTATTATTTGAAGTAAATTTAAATTATTGAACAGAGTTTCTCTTTCAGATGCAAATATTGAAAGGACGGCCAGGCTCAAGACAACTGGATTTATCGCAGACACACGCTGCAGGTATTCCCCGGGAAATATGAGTTTTATCACTACTGCCAGGCCAAGCGGTATGATCAGTGTCAATATCATAGAGAAGACGACACTGAATGAGACCCATTCGAACACACCGAAAAATATAGAGATATACACTGGCAGGAGAATGATCTGGAGTATGAAATTTATCGGCAATATCGTTGTCGATAAAGCTGTATTTCCTTTGGCAAGATTCGTAAATATTATATACCAGTCTGTACAGGGAGTGACAAGAAGCATGACCAGCCCCAGCCATAGAACAGGCTGATCTGCTAAAAATATATAGCCCAGCAGATAAGCGAGTACCGGCGTCCATATGAAATTTATAGCAAGGGACACAAAATTAAATTTATAATTTTTTATCGATGCAGGAATATCCCTGAACGGTACATCAAGGAATATCAAGAATAATAACGCCATCAGTAACGGCACAACCAGTGCACCGAGCACAGCCGCCACCCATTCATACCGTCCTATGAACAGTGCAACGCCAATCATTATTAAAATTAAAACAGGAGACAGTCGATCCAGCAATTTCACTCATCCTTTATATTTATATAATCTCTGAAATGTCACTTTCATGTTATAAAATTCCGAAAACAGGGAACTCATTCAATACTGATATATAAGTGAAAAAGAGTAAAGGAGAGTGCATCAATGCATACTAATATCTTATATGAGGATGACAATCTGCTCATAATTGAAAAATCGGCCATAATACCTTCATATAATGAAAGTACTGAAGCTGAAGATTTGCTGAATGCGCTGAAAGAACACATGAAAAAAAGTGACGCTGAAAGTGAGGATCTGTATCCGGAAACTGATGAAATACCGGGCAGTCCGATAGGCGGTGCCGCAGTATTCGCCAAAAATGCCGATGCCGCTTCTTTTTTGACAGAGAACAATGAGAAAAACAATGTGACAAGGAAGTACAGGGCGATTGTCCGCGGTAAGATGCCGAAAGACGAAGACACTTTAACTGATCACCTCATTAGGAACCCTGAAAATAATTCATTCAGCATTACCGATGAAGATGACAGAAGTGCCATCAAAAGCGTACTTCATTACAAAGTCATCGACAGAGATCCGAGTGATGATCTGACCCTCATGGAAATCGAAATGGAAAAAGGTTATTCGTATCATATCAGGGTGCAGCTCGCCAATGTCGGCAACGTCCTTCACGGCGACACCAGCCATGGACAGCATTATAACAAGGTCGGCCAGCCGATTGCATTATGGTCTTACAGCGTCAATGTCCTGCTCCCATCAAAAGATAGTCCGGCGGCTGTAGAATCCACACCGCCCGATGAAGCACCTTGGAATCATTTCTATTAAACTGTCAGGCAGACACCCGTTTCCATCTTTCATATTATTGGCCGGATGATATAATGTGATGAAGATGTAAAAGGAGAGTACACCATGAATATAAATATTTTATATGAAGATAATCACCTGCTGATCGTGGAGAAACCTGTCAATATTCCCGTGCAGGAAGATGCTTCGGGTGACAAAGACCTGCTCAACATGCTGAAGGCCTACATTAAGGAAAATGAAAACAAGCCTGGCAACGTCTACCTTGGACTTGTACACAGACTGGACCGTCCGGTCGGCGGAGCCATCGTCTTTGCCAAAACATCCAAGGCCGCTTCAAGACTGTCGGATCAGCTGAGACAAAATAAGATAGTAAGAAAGTATAAAGCAGTTGTCCGGGGGAAAGTATCGCCATCCAAAGACACACTGACCGATTATCTGTATAAAAACCGGAAAAATAATACGGTGACTGTCGTCGATAAAAACAAAAAAGATGCTAAAAAAGCAATACTCCATTACAAAGTGCTCGGTAATGATAAAAAGAACAGCCTGTCAATGCTGGAGATAGAACTTGAAACAGGCCGCTCCCATCAGATCCGTGTACAGCTTGCCAATGAAGGCAATGTTTTATATGGTGACCAGAAATATGGAAAGAACCGGAACAAGGTCGGGCAGCAGATTGCACTGTGGGCATATACACTGGAAGTAAAACATCCGACCAGAGATGAAATCATTTCAGTTGAATGCCCGCCGCCTGACAAAACGCCCTGGAGCAATTTCCATTAAAAATTCAATTTTTAAGAGGCAGCATATATGCTGCCTCTTTTTCTATAATAAACCTCTCTTCAGCCCTGGTGGTATTTATATTGAAGTTCTTTCACTTCTTCTGATAATTTTTCATCCGGACCGTCTACTCGGACACCACTTAAAACTTCAGTTACGGAGAGTCCTTTTAACAGTCCTGCTTCTACACCCAGGTCCTTCTGCCACTCTTTCAACTGCCTGCCGGAACTCGCATAGACGATTCTGCCGAGTCCGACAAGACCGTGTGCGGAAGCACACATCGAACAATGCTCTCCGGAAGTATATACAACCGCCTCTTTCCTATCATACTCTGAAAGATTATTTACCGCCCATTTAGCAATTTCAAACTCCGGATGACGCATGTTGTCACCTTCAGCATCTCTGTTGTGATCTTCGAATAAAACCTCACCGTCTTTTGACACGAGAATGGAACCGAAAGGGGAGTTCCCCTTTTCCAAAGCTTCAGCAGCCAGATCAACACTTCTCTTAAGATATTCTCTATCTTTATCCGTTACCATAATCAGCCTCCTCATTCATTTAACAATACTATAACAAATTAACGCTTGCGGCTGCCGTAACGTCATCCATTAAAATGAAACCAAGGAGATGATACAGATGTATACAATTACAGAATTCAGTTCAAAAACAGGCGTGTCCAACCGTACTCTAAGGTTTTACGAAGAGCTGGGACTGCTGCTGCCAAAAGAAAGAAATCAGAGTGGTCACAGAATTTACGGCATGGATGAATTATCCAGACTGCAGTTAATCCAGTCCTTGAAGTTTATCGGATATTCGCTGCAGGAGATCAAAGATCTCATAAGCAATAAGCAATTTAATTCAGATTCTTTTAAGGGTTCACTGTCTTTTCAACGGAAAATCATGATGGAGAAAAAGGCCGAAATCGAGGATGCTTTGAACACGATCGAAAAACTCGATCGATTGATAGATGACGGTCACGAAATACATTCGGATTTCATCACTTCTATCATTTATGCAGCCGTAAACGAAGAAAAACAGAGTGAATGGTTACAAAATAATTTTGACAGCAAATTAGTGAACCCTGAATCAGATGATTTTAATGCTGAAGAGATGGAGCAGGTATGGCTTGATTTACAGGCGGACATCCAAAAATTGATGAAAGAAAATGTATCTCCGGAGTCGGAAAGTGCACAGGCTGTATTTCTAAAGCTGGGAGACACGCTTAAAAATCTGATGCCGAATGCCGTAGATGAAGAACAGCTCAAGACTTTGGAAGCAGATTTGGAAAATGCCGAAGATATGGATTTTTCAACACCCGACTTCTGGTCACAGAAAGAAATCGAATATATTGAACAGATCATGAAGGCGATGGAAGAGAAATATAAATAACAGAGAGCGGTCAGTTCAAAGTTACGCAGGATTGACCGCTTTTAACATGATGAAACCACATTTCCACCTTCATAAAATAACAGACTTTTCAGAAATGAATTGATTTTGGCTATTGTATCCAATATAATGGCACTAACATGACTAAGGAGGTCGGATGTATTGTCTTTAAGCAAAGAATTGGCACAGTATGTAGTTTCAACTTCATATGATGACATACCTGAAGATGTCGTTGAGTTTACCAAGCTTTGCATTTTGGATTATTTCAGTTCTGCCATCGCCGGCAAAGACACAGAGCCGATTAAGAAAGTTGAAGAGCTGGTTGAAATGCTTGGCGGTAACGAACAGGCATCATTGATCAATGGGGGGAAGTCTTCTGTTGCGAATGCCGCACTGCTGAACGGCGCAGCGAGTCACATTGTCGAGCAGGATGATATTCACAAAAGTTCCATCATCCATGCAGCAACAGTTGTCATTCCCGCAGCACTTGCAGTCGGTGAATGGAAAAAACTGGATGGTAAAGATTTGATTACAGCAGTCGTTGTCGGTTATGAGGTCTGTTTTAGAATTGGTGAAGCTGTTTCACCTTCCCATTATTATTACTGGCACAACACGGCAACATGCGGCACATTCGGTTCGGCAGCAGCGGTTGCAAAGCTGTTAAATCTCTCAGGGGAACAGACAGTCCACTCACTTGGCAATGCCGGTACACAGGCCGCAGGTTTGTGGGAATTTATCGAAGACGGTGCGATGTCCAAGCAGCTGCACCCGGGGAAAGCGGCGATGAACGGTGTGATCTCAAGCATGCTTGCAGAAAAGGATTTTACTGCTGCTTCGAAAATTTTGGAAGGCAGACGCGGTTTCTTTGAAGCGATGAGTGATGAGTATGATGCGGATAAAATCACTGACGGTCTTGGCAAGGAATTTAAAATCATGGAAAACTCATTCAAGGTCCATGCTTCATGCAGACATACACATCATGCAATGGATCTTGTATCAGACTTGGCAAAGCAGCAGGGTATAAATGCTGATGAAGTGAAAAAGATTGAAGTGGGTACTTACGATGTGGCGATCAACATCACGGACAATGACAATCCTCAAACAGTCTATCAGTGCAAATTCAGTTTACAGTATTGTACAGCACTTGCACTTGTCAAAAAGAATGGAAACCTGGACACGTTCACTGAAGAAAATCTTTGGGACGACGAAGTCAGAAGCATGATGGACAAAGTCAATATTTTTACTGACGATGAAGTGAATCAGGCGTACCCTGAAAAATGGGGCGCGAATGTCAAAGTCCATTTGAAGAACGGTGAAATAATAGAACTGATCACTGAATATCCAAAAGGAGATCCTGAAAATAATGTAACGAAAGAGGATCTTTATGATAAATTCATGGTCCTTTCAAAAGACATCGATAAAGGGCAGGCAGAAGAAATTGCGGACAATATTCTATCACTGGAAGATATTGATGACCTAGGCACACTTTTCCCTTATAATGTCACAGTGAAATAGTATAGCCTCTATATGTTATTCATATGTAGAGAGAAGGATGATAAGTATGAAATTTAAAGCTGTTGCAAGGGAAATTCTCCCCAATTCAGTCACAACCATTTTGAGACAGGCAATTTTAAAAGGGGAAGTGAAACCTAATGAAAGGCTTGTGCAGGCTGATATTGCAGAGCAGCTCGGCGTCAGCAGAATGCCGGTACGTGAAGCATTGAAAACACTGGAAATGGAAGGTCTCGTCAGTCTGGAACCCCATAAGGGTGCTGTCGTCAATTCACTGACCATGAATGATATCAATGAAATATATGAACTCCGTACAATATTGGAACCTTTCACTTTGGAAAGAAGCATTCCAAATTTAACTTTGGAAGACATAGTCCAGCTTGAAAATCTTCATAAGAAAATGATGCAGACAACGGATATCGAAACATATGTGGATTTGAACAATCAGTTCCATAATCTTTCATTGTCAGGCGCCAAAAGCAAACGCCTTCATGGTTTGATGGCAAGAGTTTCCCACGGTATAGCAAAAGATACACCGTATGTGATACCCGATCAGATTGAAAAATCCAACGCGGAACATTCCAAAATTCTGGATGCTGTAAAAGAACAGAATATCGAGACCGCCTGCACGGAATATGCACACCACATCAGCCGCACCCATAAAGATCTGATACCACTGCTGCATTTGGAATAGTACTTGAAAGGTTTGTAAATTCTAAAAATTCTGTTTACAAATAAACAGAGTTCTTTTACACTGGAATTGTATCCAATCAACAATATCCTGAAAAAGGAGAAGTTTAGGTGATTAAAAATGGATAAGAGCTGGTTTTTCATACCAGGCAGCAAAGATAAATTTCTGGCAAAATCAACAGAGCTGAAAGCTGACATAATCATCTTCGACCTCGAAGACAGCGTCGTACCCAAAGAAAAAGATGAAGCCAGAGAGAAAATAAAACCATGGTTGAACAACAAAACCATTTCAGCAAAAAAATATGTAAGAGTTAATGAAATCGACAGTACATTTTTTATCGATGATATCAGAAGGCTTGTCAATGAAGGGCCGGACGGTTTTATTTTACCCAAGACCAATAGTAAGGATGATATCAAAATACTTGATTACTTGATTACCATTTTTGAAAAACAGAACAATACGAAGTTGGGGCATATTAAGATTGTCCCGCTTATAGAAACAAGCGCAGGCATATTGAATGCAGCGGATATCGCTGCAGAGAGCAGCCGTATAGAGGCGATGGCGTTTGGCGCAGAGGACTACATGCTGGACTCAGGCATTCCAGCGGACAGCAGCCAGTCACTCCTTCATGCCAGATCCACTCTCGTTGCCGCATCCGGTGCCGCTGGAATCAGTCCGCCCGTCGATTCGGTCTTCACCGATTTCAATGACGAGGATGGTCTGAAAGAAGCATCAAAACTAAGCAGAGGCTTCGGTTTCCAGGGCCGGCTGGTGATTCATCCGAAACAGATTGTAACCGTCAATGAAGTGTACGCGCCTACAGCTTCGGAAATCAAAGAGGCCGAAAAAATAGTCAATGCATTCAAGACATCCATGGATGACGGCAACGGTGCCATCGAAGTCGACGGCAAAATGATAGACCCGCCAGTTTATGAGCGTGCAAAAAAATTATTGGAAATGTAAACGTTTTTATATAGGAGGAATTTAATGTTACCACTAGAAGGTGTCACAGTTGTTTCTTTGGAACAGGCGATCGCAGTCCCTTTTGCCACCAGACAGCTGGCTGATCTTGGTGCCAGGGTCATTAAAGTCGAGCGCCCTGAAGTCGGAGACTTTGCAAGAGGCTACGATACAACCGTCAATGGAATGTCGAGCCATTTTGTCTGGACGAACCGTTCCAAAGAGTCAATCGCTTTAAATTTAAAAGATGAAGATGATAAAGAAGTCCTTGATAAACTGCTTGAAAAGGCCGATGTGTTCATTCAGAATCTCGCGCCCGGCGCTATCGAACGAATGGGCCTCGTCCCTGAAGATATGGTTGAAGAACATCCTGAGCTGATCGTCTGCAGCCTGTCCGGCTATGGCAAAGGCGGGCCTTATGAACAGAAAAAGGCTTATGACTTGCTTGTGCAGTGCGAGGCGGGTCTCGTGTCCGTTACAGGTACAGAAGATGAACCCTCCAAAGCGGGGATATCCATCGCTGACATCGCAGCCGGCATGTATGCATATACCGGCGTGCTGACAGCACTGATGAACCGTATGAAAACAGGTAAGGGCACAGTGCTTGAAGTATCGATGCTGGAAGCGCTCGGGGAGTGGATGGGCTACCCTGCCTACTACGCTCAATACGGCGGTAAAGAACCGAGCCGCGCCGGCGCAAGCCATTCTACAATCTATCCATACGGACCGTTCAGGTGCGGGGATGACAAGACCGTATTTATCGGTCTGCAAAATGAAAGGGAGTGGGCACAGTTCTGTAAGGATGTTTTAAATGATGAAGCATTATCACAGGACGAACGTTTCAATGCAAACTATTTACGTTCCGAAAACAGGGATGAGTTGAAATCCATCATCGAAGAAGCATTCTCGGAACTCACTTCCGACGTGGTGATCAACAGAGTTGAAAATGCGAAAATCGCCAATGCGAGATTAAATAATATGAAAGATTTCTTTAATCATCCGCAGCTGAAGGCAAGAAACCGCTGGAGAGAAATTGAAACCCCAAGGGGAAACATCGCTTCACTCATTCCTCCGGTGACTTCGAAAGACTATGAGCCTGTAATGAAAAATGTACCCGCACTCGGGGAACATACAGAAAAAATATTGGAAGAACTGGGCATTTCAACTCAATCATAAAACAACAGGAGGAATTTTAATGAGTGTACAAGAAGGTTGGACCGGCCGTTATTTTGAAGACTTTACAGAAGGGGACATCTATCCCCATCCGCTGGGCCGGACTGTTACAAAGACAGACAATATTTATATGACATTATTAACCCAGAATACGAATCCGATTCACTTTGATGATTATTATTCCGAGAAGACCGATTTTGGTAAACCACTTGTTGACTCTACTTTCACGCTCGCGCTTGTCACCGGTCAGTCAGTGACGGATATTTCACAAAATGCGATGGCCAATCTCGGCTGGGATAACATCAGACTACCGAAGCCTGTATTCGAAGGCGATACTATCTATTCTTACTCTGAAGTCACCGGCCTGCGTGAATCAAAGTCGCGTCCGAACGTCGGTATCGTCAATGTCAAGACATACGGCTACAATCAGCGTGCAGAAGTGGTCATCTCTTTTGACAGAACGATGATGGTCTATAAAAAGGATCATTCACCAAATCGTGAAAATGAACTGCTTGAAAAAGTGCTTAAAAGCCAAAGCGAATAAATGAATGGAGGCAGGAGCATGAAAGAAATCAAGTATCAGGACATCGTTGATGAAGTTTCAAGAATCTGCCAGGAGGCGAACTTCGATCTCGGGGAAGATGTCGTCAACGCATTCAAGGAATCTGTTAAAACAGAGTCTTCCGCAGCCGGTAAAAGTATATTGAACCAGCTGATTGAAAATGCGGATATTGCAACGTCAAACCGTGTGCCGATGTGCCAGGATACAGGTGTCTCAGTTTTTTTGGTCAAGCTCGGCCGGAACTGCCACATTACAGGCGGCAGCCTTGAGGATGCCATAAATGAAGGTGTCAGAACAGGCTATGACGAAGGCTACCTGAGATATTCCATCGTCGATGACCCGATCAGCCGAAAAAATACAGGAGACAACACACCTTCGGTCATTCATATCGAATTGGCCGAAGGCGATTCGCTCGAAGTTCAGATGTCCGCAAAAGGCGGTGGTGCTGAAAACATGAGTGCGATGAAGATGCTCACACCTTCTGCAGGCTTGAGCGGTGTCAAGGATTTTATCATGCAGACCGTGAAGGAAGCCGGGCCGAATGCCTGTCCGCCATTAGTGGTCGGCATAGGAATCGGCGGGAATTTCGAAGTCGCTCCTTATCTTGCTAAAAAGTCGCTGTTCCGTCCTGTCGGTGAGAGACATCCGGTTGAAAGCATCGCCGATCTTGAAAGGGAGATCCATGAGGCGGTCAATAAACTCGGCATCGGGCCGCAGGGGCTCGGCGGCGATACTACTGCACTCGATATAAAGATTGAAACAGCACCTTGTCATATTGCAGCGCTTCCTGTTGCTGTCAACTTGAACTGTCATGCAAGCAGACATAAAAATTTCGTCATTTGAGGAGGACGGTATGGCTGAAATACATTTGGAAGTGCCATTTGAAGATGGTGAGATAGAAAAACTGAAGAGCGGAGACACAGTGATGTTATCCGGCACCATATACACCGCGAGGGATGCCGCACATAAACGCATGACGGAACAGCTTGATAAAGGTGAAGAGCTTCCTGTCGATCTTGACGGCCAGGTCATCTACTACGTCGGACCTACGCCGGCAAAGCCCGGTCAGGCCATAGGGTCAGCAGGACCGACGACGAGCAGCCGCATGGATGCCTACACCCCGGCCCTTTTAGAGCGCGGCCTTAAAGGAATGATAGGGAAGGGCTACCGGAGTGAAGAGGTCATAGATTCCATCAGGGACAATAAGGCGGTCTACATGGTGGCAATCGGCGGTACAGGCGCACTGCTCGCGCAAAAGATAAACAGTTCAGAACTCGTAGCATATGAAGAACTCGGCACAGAAGCCATCCGCAGACTAGAAGTCGAAAATTTCCCCTGCATTGTGATTCATGACAGTGAGGGCAATGACTTCTATAAAAGTTCACAGCAATCATTCAGTAACAACTGACAAAAATATATTAGGGGGATATAAATGAGCGATTTACTGCCATCAGAGACAATTACTTTGAGTGAAGAAGAAAGACAGCAGCTGCGTAAAGATGTGAGGGAGTTATGTGATAAATTCGGAAATGAATACTGGAGGGAACTGGATCCCGACCGGAAATATCCTCAGGAGTTCGTTGACGCTCTGACCCAGGCCGGCTACCTTTCCGTCCTCATCCCGGAGGAATACGGCGGAAAAGGCTACGGCCTGACGGAAGCGACGATCATTTTGGAAGAAATACATAGAGCAGGCGGTCATGCTGCGGCATGTCACGCTCAGATGTATACGATGGGTTCACTTCTCAGACACGGTAATAAAGAACAGAAAGAGAAGTATCTGCCCGGCATAGCCAGCGGGGAAATCCGCATGCAGGCGTTCTCGATTACAGAGCCCGAAGCCGGTTCCAATACAACCGCAATTGAAACTTTTGCCGAGAAGACAGATGACGGATATGTAATCAACGGACATAAAAACTGGACCAGCCGCATCGAACAATCCGACCTTCTGCTTCTATTGGCCAGAACAACACCGCTTGACCAAGTTGAAAAGAAGTCCAGAGGGATGACTTTATTCCTCGTTGACCTGAGGGAAGTCAGAGAGAATCAGCCTGATGCCCTTGAAGTTGAACCTGTCAGGACGATGTTCAACTATGCAACAAATAAAATCTGGTACAAAGATATGAAAATACCCTTTGACAGTGTCATCGGTGATGAAGGGAGCGGTTTTAAGTATGTACTCGACGGAATGAATGCAGAAAGGATTCTTCTTGCCTCCGAAAGTATCGGGGATGGTTACTTTTTCATAGACCGGGCGGTTGAATATGCAAGTGAAAGAGAAGTCTTCAACCGAAAGATAGGAGAGAACCAGGGGGTCCAGTTCCCGATTGCGAAAGCATATGCGTCGATTATGGCTGCAGATGCACTCAGATATAAGGCAGCAGAGAAATTTGATACAGGCGAGAATTGCGGAGAAGAGGCAAACACTGCAAAGCTGATTTCCAGTGAAGCAAGCTGGGAAGCAGCCAATGTGGCAATCAATACTTATGGGGGAAATGGTTTTGTCGATCAGTATGATATTGAACGCAAATTCAGAGAAACAAGAATGTATCAGGTCGCACCGGTCAATAACAATATGATTCTTTCTTACATTGGGCAGCATGTGCTAGGTATGCCAAGGTCATACTAGGCAACTAAAAGATAAAGGGGATTTTAAAATGAAGAAATTCTGGTTATTGTTCAGCACGATGATTATCGCAGTCGTTCTTGCAGCATGTGGAGACGAAGGGGCAGGTGACGGAGGAGAAGCAGAGGCGGATTTTGAAGAAAATGATTATCCTTCCACAGTGACAATCGGTACAGCTTCCCAGGGCGGTACTTACTATATCTGGGGCGGCGGACTGGCATCATTGCTTGAAGAACACCTCGATGTCACTTCAAACGTTGAAGTGACCGGCGGGCCGGTACATAACATCCAGCTGCTGGATGTTGATGATGTGCAGCTCGGCATGGTCACAGAGGGACCGCTTTATGAAGGTTATACAGGTGAAGGTGATTGGGCAGAGCAGGAGTATACAGATATCCGTGTAATCTTCCCGATGTATGATACACCGTTCAACTGGTTCTCTTTACAGTCAACAGGAGCTGAGAGCATTGAAGACCATGAAGGCGAACGTGTAGGCGTCGGCCCTGCCGGCGGTACCCCGGGTACTTACAACCCGATCATCTATGATGTTCTGGGCATCGAAACAGGTGACCAGGTTGCAGCAGGAGCAAGTGACATGGTTTCACAGATGCTTGACGGCCAGCTTGAGCATATAGGTTTCTCCGCAGGTCTTCCGATTTCAGCGGTTGTAGAAGCAGAAACACAGGCTGACATTAACATTTACGGTATCGACGGTGAGAGCCGTGAAGCGGTGATGGAAGAGCTGCCGTACTTTAAAGAATTCACTATTCCTGAGGACACTTATGAATCTCAGGACGGCGACATCGAAACCATTGCACAGTTCAACTACGGCGTAGTACAAAAAGAAGCAAACTCTGAATTCGTATACGATCTTGTAAAAGCCTACCACGAAAATATCGATCAGATGATCAACACTCACAACTCTGCTTCTGAAGCAGAAGATCCTGAAGTGATTACAAATAATACTGACTATCCGATGCATCCGGGTGCAATCAAGTACTATGAAGAAATCGGAGTAGAGCTTCCGGAAGAAGTTTATCCTGATGAGTGGGATGGAAGCGCTGACAGCGAAGAGGAAGACAGCGAGTAAATATTACATTGAGGATTCAGCTTGCCATTAATTAGCCGGGGAAGTTTCCCGGCTGGTTTTAAAAGGCGTAAGGGGGGAAAGCTTTGAGCAATAAAAAGCCTGATAACAATAACATTGAGGATAAAGATTTTAAAGACAGGGAGAAAATGCAGGACACGGAAAACAACGGGGAAAAAGAGAATATACTGAAAGATGAACCTGATTTTACCGAGGATGGAAAAATTGATACTGAAATGGTGGAGGACTCTCTTGAAGAGTCGGAATCCACCAGAAAGTTTTCCGGGTGGAAAAAATATCTGTTCATGTCCATTGCCGTCGTCGGTGCGCTTTATCATTTATATATTTTAAACTTCAATCCCATTGATCCATGGGTATTTAGAAGTAACCACGTCGTTTTTGGTACGGTTTTGAGTTTAATGTTTTATAAAGGATGGAAAACGAAGTCCAATAAAATACCGATCATCGACTGGGTACTGATTGCGGCTGCTATATTCATCGGTTATTACATAGCTGCCAATCTGACAACTTTAGTATTCCGTTTCGGGGTTGCTCCTACAACGATGGATGTTATTGTTGCAACAGTCGGAATCCTTCTCGTTTTAGAAATTACAAGAAGATCAAGCGGTTGGATGCTTCCTATACTGGCGGGTATCTTTATTGCCTATTCTTTTCTTGGACCTTATTTACCGGGAATTTTAAATCACAACGGCTATGCATTTGACAGATTCATCACTTATATTTACGGACTGGACGGTGTATTTGGAATTACGACCGATGTATCTTCCAAATATATTATATTGTTCATTATATTTGGTGCCTTTTTACAAATGTCCGGTGTCGGTCAATATTTCATAGATGTTGCTTTCAGATTAGCAGGGTGGATGCGCGGCGGACCCGCAAAGGTTGCAGTCTTTGCTTCTGCCCTCATGGGTATGATCAATGGTACCTCGGCGGGTAACGTAGTCGCAACGGGGTCTTTGACCATCCCTTTAATGAAGAAGACCGGCTACAGACCTCAATTTGCCGCAGCTACAGAAGCAACTGCTTCAGCAGGCGGTCAGATTTTACCGCCGATCATGGGTGCAGGTGCGTTCCTGATGGCGGAAATTACGGGTATAGCTTATTCGGAAATCATTATTGCCGCCATTATACCGGCAATACTATATTTCGTATCTGTATACTTCATGGTTGATTTCCAGGCTTTAAAAGATGATTTAAAAGGGGTGCCCCGAAATCTTTTGCCTGAAACGGCGAAACTTGTCAAGCAGGCATACTTGTTCATACCGATCATTTTACTCATCTTTCTATTGGTGAGCGGTTACAGCGTTATATTCGCCGGTACGGTCGGTATTGTCCTGTGTTTCGTTTTAAGCCTGTTCAGAAAAGAAACACGCATGGGAATCGTCAAAGTTCTCGAGGCACTCGAACTTGGTATGAAAAATTCATTGCAGCTCATCGCAATTATTGCCACCGCAGGTATTATCGTCGGTGTCATCGCCTTGACCGGTGTGGGTCAGAGATTCAGTACAATGCTTCTCACAATTGCTGATAACAACATACTCATCGCTCTGGTATTTGCGATGTTACTGTCCATCATTCTCGGTATGGGCATGCCGACGACGGCTGCATATGCGGTTGCCGCTTCAGTGGTTGCTCCCGGCCTGGTGAGAATGGGCATGGAGCCGCTGCTTGCACATATGTTTGTATTTTATTATGCAGTAATTTCAGCGATTACACCTCCGGTTGCTCTGGCTGCCTTTGCCGCAGCGGGAATCACCGGCACTGATCCCATGAAAACTGCAGCAGAAGCATTCAAAATCGGACTTGCAGCATTCATTGTTCCGTTCATGATGTTCTATAGTCCTGAGCTCTTACTATTAAGCGACGATAATCTGGCAATCATACTGGCAGTAATCACTGCACTGATCGGTGTCTATTTCCTGTCAGCTGCTGTGCAGGGCTGGTTCTTCAGGAAAAGAACCACATGGTATACAAGAGTATTACTTCTTGCGATTGCCGTCTTACTGATGCTTTCAGGGCTGACGACAGATGCGATTGCACTTGGACTGATTGTTGTTGCATTCATGATTCAGAAATTTGTAAATAAAAGGGAGCCTCATCAGAAGAATCTCGCATCTGAAAATGGAGATAATGTGAACACGACGTAAATAATGAGTACTGGAAATACAGCATTTGATTATGCTGTATTTCTTTACATATAATTAAATGGAGTGGCTCCATATGACAAGCAAAGAAAATTCCAAAGTAAGTCTCAGTCAAATCATTATTTTAACCGCAGCCACAGCCTTATTTTTAGCCGTCTTATATTTCCTTCCTGAAAATATCGGATGGTCTGAAAGAGCCACCATCTCCATCATGGTTTACGGATTGATCTTATGGGCGTTTGCGCCCATTCCGATCGGGCTGACTTCCATGGTGGTTTTAAGTTTGCTGATACTGCTCAGACCTGTGGAAATAGAAACTGCATTGAGCGGTTTTGCATCTCCCGCTGTATTTTTGATCATCGGAGGAATGATGATGGCTATCGGCGTCAATCATACACCGCTCATCAGACGGATGACATACTACCTTCTCGCTACGATGGGATCTTCGGCGAAGGGTATATACGTCGGTGTGGGGATCATCAATCAGATTCAGGCATTCTTTATTCCCGCAACTGCTGTAAGGGCTTCTCTGATGGTGCCTGTACTGGAAAGCATCATCAGAGAGACAGATGTCGGCAAGAATTCCAACTTCAATAAATTATTATATATCGGTACCGCTTTTGGAATCAGTATAAGCGGTGTTGCCGTACTGACAGCAGCCATCGGAAACATTCTGACCATCGAGCTGCTGCGGCTGTATGTCGGCACCTCCATTTCATATCTGCAGTGGTTCATATACACTGCACCGATATGGCTGCTGCTCGTCTTTTCAGTGTTGTACATCATCTGGAAAGTTTATCCGCCAGAAGAAAAGTCTTTTGAGACATTGCAAAAAGAGATGAAAAAGAAAAACCTTGAGATTGGAAAAATCGCCACTGACGAAATAAAATGTATAGTCATATTAACCATTACAATCCTTATATGGCTGACAGAATCATGGCATGGCTACCACCCTACATTTGGTGCACTGTTTGCCGTCGTTCTGATGGCTTTGCCGGGCATCGGATTTATCGAGTGGAGAAAGCTCCTCAATATCAATTTCGGGATTGTGCTCTTGATAGGTGCAACTTTATCCCTCGGCTATTCATTGATAGAATCGGGCGCGATAGATCTGCTTGAAATTCTGGTATCCCCGCCGGTCATAGTGGAGATATTCAGCAATCCATGGCTCGCGATACCCATTACAGTACTGATTTCACACTTGTATCACTTGGGAGTGACCAATGTTTCCACTGCCGTCATCACACTGCTCCCGGTGCTGATCAGCCTGTCAGCCCAATCCGGACTGGACCCGGTGGTCATGTCCGTTCTTTCAGCTGTAACTTTGCTTCTAGGATTCATACTGGTGGTCGAGACGATGCCGAATGTTGTCGCCCACAGTACAGGGCGAGTGGAGCAGCAGGACTTTCTTCTTCCCGGCATACTTTCGACAATCGCAAGTATCTTCATCATTACACTGGTCGCATATACTTATTGGCAGTGGATTGGATTTTGGCCTTAACATGAAATTTCCAAAGATTTTTAAGTGTATAAGTGTAAAAACGAAATGATAATAGTACAAAGTTTTAACTATCGTACAATCGAGGGATTAACGTGACACAGGAATTTAACAATGCTGACCATCTTCAAACGCTTGAAAAGGCTGGGCGATCAGTGAAGATCAGCTGGAAATCGGATTGATGTCCATCGCTGCGCCGATCCGGAATATTCGTGGAGAAGTCATCGCAGCGATCGACTGCTCCGCCAACTCCTCCCAGACGACGAGACAGGAAGTCGAAGATAATTATTTATCACCTCTTCTCGAAACTGCGGAACTGATCAGCCGGAATACTGAAATTGAATTACCTTTTTAAAAATTGAACTAGATTCAGTTATATGAAACTCCTCTTTACCGTACAAAGGGGAGTTTATTTTTATACTTGATGACATATTACCTAATTATTTGAAAATAACATTGACTTTGGAAAACGGTTTAAATATTCTTAAGGTAGAAGAGGGAAATTTTTCTCTTCCGGAAAATAAAATACATATTTCTACTTGGGAGGTAGACGAAATGAATTTTGGGTTAAGACGTTTTCTTTTGCTGTTCGCTTTAGTCATGGTCATCTCTGTAATTGCTGCATGCGGCAATGGCGAGAGTGATGATTCAAGTTCTGAAGGTAACGAAGATAGTGAAGCTGAGGGAAATACCGAAGAGAGTTCCGAAGAATCCGGCGAAGATATTGAATCATTGTCCATGGGTTTTATTCCTTCAAGTGATGCGGGTAATATCGCTACAACAGCTGAACCGCTTGAAGAGTTCCTTTCAGAAGAACTTGGTATTGAAGTTGAAGCTGAGGTCATGGTCGACTACAGTGGTCTGATCGAGGCGATGAGAACACAGCAGGTGGACATCGGTTTCCTTGCACCTTTCAGTTTTGTACAGGCTGAGGAAAGAGCGGATGTCGACGTGATTTTAAAATCTGTCAGAAACGGCTCAGAATCTTATGTTGCGCAGTATGTTGTCCATGCGGATTCAGATATTGAAAGCATTGAAGACCTGGTCGGTCAGGAAGGGCTCGTCTGGGCATTCCCTGATACGTTATCGACTTCAGGATACCTTTTCCCTGCAATGCAGCTAAAAGAGATGGGCGTCGAGGAGCTTGAAAGTCATTTTGATCAGCTTTCTGTCGGCGGACACGATAACGCAATTACACAAGTGTACGACGGACAGGCTGATTTCGCCACTACCTTTGATGATGCCCGTGTAACTGTAGAAGAAGATCTTCCGGATGTTATGGATCAGTTGAAAATCATCGGCCATACTGATGAAATTCCAAACGATACCATCTCTGTGCGTTCTGAACTGCCGGATGATATGAAAGAGCAGATTACAGATGCATTCCTGAGTTTGAATGAAAATGAAGAGATGCTCGATATCATGTATGAAATTTACGAGTGGGACGGCATAGCGGAAGCTGAGTCTGAAGACTACGATATTGTACGTGATGTATATGCAGAATTCGAAAGCGACTTAAACGAATAATATCTATAACAGGAGGAGATGGAGGGGGTCACCTGACCCATCTCCTCTTTTACATAATTTTTAACTAAATTCCCGGGATGGTGAATGAATTGATAGAATTTAACGATGTTTCTCTTGTGTATCCAAATGGACATGAAGGTTTAAAAAACATCAATTTAAAAATAAACGAAGGTGAATTCGTTGTTATAGTAGGTATGTCCGGTGCCGGAAAATCCACATTGATCCGGAGTATCAACCGGATGGTGACACCGACAAGCGGTGAACTCATCGTTGACGGCGAAGATATACTGAAACATAAAGACAGCAAGCTGAGAAAAGTAAGGACGAATATCGGCATGATTTTCCAGAGCTACAACATTGTCAAACGTATGAGTGTGCTCAGGAACGTTCTGGCGGGCAGACTCGGTCATACGGGAACACTCCGCAGCCTGGTAGGATGGTTTCCCCAGAAAGATCTGCAGATCGCAATGAACAACCTGGAGCGAGTCGGCATAGAGGAGAAGGCATATGTCAGGGCGAGCAACCTGAGCGGCGGACAGCAGCAGCGGGTGAGTATTGCCAGGGCGCTGACACAACAGCCGAAAGTCATCCTCGCGGATGAACCTGTAGCGAGCCTCGACCCTCCTACATCACATAAAGTCATGAAGGATCTGAAGCGGGTCAGCAGAGAAGACGGGCTGACCACAATCGTCAACCTTCACTTCATTGATATGGCGATGGAGTATGCAGACCGGATCATCGGATTACGGGATGGCAAACTGGTCTTCGACGGTCCTATAGAAGAAGTGACGGATAAGACTTTTGAGGAAATCTATGACCGGCCGATCAAAGATGATGATCTTCTCGGCAGCGAGGAGGAGACTGATGAAAAAAACGAAGCCAGGCAGGTCTGAACGCATCGTTCTGACACCCATGCGGTTCAAGCTCTTCATTCTCGGTATTCTTCTGCTCGTCGTACTGCTTTACATAGCGGCGGCATACCAGACCGAAGCTTTTCCAGGACGGGTGATAGAGGGGTTCCCGATCATCTTTCTGTTTGTGGTTCAGGATCTTTGGCCGCCGAGCTGGAGCTACTTTACAAGTGTCATCCAGCCGCTTCTTGAAACATGGAATATCGCGCTGTTCGGTACCACTTTCGGGGCGATATTGGCACTTCCGGTAAGTTTTCTTGCAGCATCGAATATCAATACCAATTTGACGTTCTACCGTATTGTCCGGTTTTTCTTCAATATACTGCGTACAGTACCGGAAATAATATTGGCAGTTCTTTTTGTTGCGCTTGTCGGTATCGGTGATATTTCGGGTATACTCGCACTTACCGTACTTACTATAGGGGTGATCGGCAAACTGCTCAGCGAGTCTATTGAGTCCGTCGACCCGGGACCGCTTGAAGCCATCCGGGCATCAGGCGGCAACACTCTGCAGGTGATCAGATATGCGGTCATTCCTCAGATCTTGCCGCAGTATGCTTCCTATACGCTGTATTCACTTGAAATAAATGTTAAAGCGTCAGTCGTGCTCGGCTTTGTCGGTGCCGGAGGTATCGGTATCATTCTGAGACAACAGCTCAGCATGTTCAATTATGAGAATGTGGCAGCAATCATCTTTACACTGTTTGTAGTGATTACAATCATTGATTTCATCAGTAATAAACTAAGGGAGCGTCTTGAATAATGAAACAGCATGATAAAATAAGAGCGCAAAAAACCTTTAGCAGAACGAAACGCATGTATGTTTTGGCCACCATTCTCATACTTGCTTTCCTTTATATCGTTGCATTCGTATCGACGCCGTTCGATATCAACAGCTCCTCGGTGTCGACACTGGAAACATTGAGAAGACTGTTCATTGAACCGTTGATCAACACTGATAATTATGATAAATATCCTGAATATATCGGGTATATGCTGGAGACCATCGCGATTGCCTACGCAGGAATACTCGTCGCGACGATTCTTGCCGTGCCGGTCGGATTTCTTGCAGCAAGAAACGTAGGGGGCAGGTTTTCGTATATCGGAAAGGCACTGCTGAATGCCATCCGGGCCGTTCCCGAGCTGATCTTTGCAATCATTTTCGTTGCGGCAGTCGGCATCGGGCCATACGCCGGGGTGCTCGCCATCAGCATCAACTCTATAGGCATGCTCGGTAAACTTTATGCAGAAGTCATTGAATCGATTGATTCTGAAAATGTCGATGCTATCAAAGCGAGCGGAGGCAACAAGGTTCAATCCATGTGGTACGGCATTTTGCCGCAGGTACTGCCGGAATTCGTATCCTATTCCCTATACCGTTTCGAAATCGATGTACGTGCTTCCACGGTGCTCGGCATCGTCGGCGCCGGAGGTATCGGCGCACCTCTCATCCTTGCTACATATCAGAGGAACTGGGATGAAGTCGGTATGATTCTTGTCGTCGTCGTTGTATTTGTCAGCCTGATAGATATTCTGTCGGGAGCGATCAGAAAACGCCTGATTTAGCTTTTTATTATCATTTATATATTAAAACAGAGGACCGAATCCATATTCCAGGAGCCGGACCTCTGTTTTATTTTATATATTGTCTACCATCAATGAAATACCCTGGCCGACACCGATACACATCGTTGCCAGACCTGTCTTGGCATCACGGCGTTTCATTTCATAAATCAAATCCGTCAAAATTCTTGCTCCGCTTGCACCGTCTTTTACACCTGAAGCACACCGAGGATTGCAACATTTTGTACGTTAAAAGTATATATATATGTTAATCGAACAAAAATTCAATATATTTTCTGGTGAAAACATTGTCAAAAAGTATTTTGAAAATTATTAATTAGAAAAATACAACACCTTTTAATATGTCTCGAAAATGAAATTTAGTATCAATAATTTTATACAATCATATAGATTCAACTACTAAACCAATTAATATAAAATATTTTCTACACAATATATGTAATTAAATTACACGAAGTATGATATATACACTTTTAAAGCTTTTATTGTCTTATTCATAATATTGACATTTTTTGAAAATTCGTATACCTTTGTTGTGAATACATAATAAAGGGGAGGATTTACAATGGGTCAATCTATAGCAGATTTTACAGCCCAGCTCAGCGGTTGGGTCTGGGGACTGCCGCTGATTATTTTTCTGGTGGGGACAGGGATATTTTTAACAATCAGAATTTCTTTTTTCTCATTCCGTATGCTGCCTTATTCATTGAAGAAGGCATTCAGTAAGCAAGATGATAAAAGTGAAGGGGATATTTCACATTTCCAGGCATTGATGACGGCTCTTGCAGCCACTGTCGGTACCGGAAACGTCGTCGGGGTCGCCACAGCTGTCGTAATCGGTGGTCCGGGTGCAGTATTCTGGATGTGGATGACTGCTCTGGTCGGTATGGCAACCAAGTACTCTGAAGGTATCCTTGGTGTTAAATATCGTCAGAAAAACTCTAAAGGGGAAATGTCCGGCGGACCGATGTATTATCTTGAACACGGTCTCGGTCAAAAATGGCTGGGCGTATTATTCGCATTCTTTGCTGTTTTCGCAGCAATCTTTGGTATTGGTAACATGATTCAGGCCAACGCCGCTTCAGGTGTTGCACTTGATGTGTTCAGTGTGCCGACATGGCTTACAGGTGTAATTATGGCTGTACTGGTCGGAATGGTTTTATTAGGCGGGGTAAAGAGTATCGGAAAAACAGCAGGGGTACTTGTACCATTTATGGTTGTCTTCTACCTCATAGCCGGTATTGCAATTTTAATTTTAAATTTCGATCTGGTTCCTTCAGCTGTCGGCTTGATATTCACTGATGCATTTACAGGAAACGCAGTTGCCGGCGGTGCTCTTGGTACGGTAATCCGTATGGGGGTCGCCCGTGGTTTGTTCTCAAACGAAGCAGGGCTTGGTACAGGTGGTATCGCTGCAGCGGCTGCGAGAACGGATGTACCTGCAAGACAGGCTCTTATTTCAATGACTCAGGTGTTTATCGATACTATCATTGTCTGTTCGATTACAGGTATCACTTTAGTAATGGCAGATATGTACGGCTCAGGCACTGAAGGTGCTGCGTTGACAGCACAGTCATTTGAAATGATGCTGCCGGGTATTGGTAACTATGTCGTAGCAATTACGCTGCTGACTTTCATTTTCTCAACAATTCTTGGATGGGGCTACTTCGGAGAAAAATGTTTCACTTATTTAGTTGGTTCAAAGTTCACAATACTGTACAGAATAATATTTGTACTGGCGATTGTTCCTGGTGCAACAATGTCACTTGAAACCGTTTGGAACCTGGGAGACATCTTTAACGCATTGATGGCAGTACCAAACTTGATTGGTTTAGTTCTGTTATCCGGAGTTGTAGTTGCTGAAACCAAAATATTCATCGATATCAGAAATAAAGAGAAAGAACAGGGTATCGGTTAAAATTAAACATAAGAAAAGCATCCGGCATTTTTGCCGGGTGCTTTTTTAATTTACCATTCTTCTATATCTTCACGTACTTTATACGTCAATGTTTCGCCGTGGCGCTCTTCCAGGTTCTTCTCGACTTCCTTCAAAGATACATTCTGTTCTTGGAGCATTACAAAAAGGTGATAGAGGAGGTCGCTCGTCTCATCTATGACTTCTTTTTTATCATTATTTTTTGCGGCGATGACGATTTCCGTCATTTCTTCTCCGCATTTCTTGAGTATTTTATCAAGACCTTCATCCATCAGATATTTGGTGTATGAGCCTTCTTCAGGATTTTCAACTTTGTTTTTAACGATCTTTTCCAAACTCTGCAGGTTGAAATGGTCATCACCGAAACAGCTCTGTGTGCCGAGGTGGCATGTCGGTCCGTGCGGTTCGACCTGAATCAGCAGGGCATCATTGTCGCAGTCCAGTGCCATCTTTTTGACTGTCTGTATATGTCCGCTTGATTCACCTTTTTTCCAGAGACGCTCTTTACTTCTCGAGTAGAACCATACGACATCGTCATCCAGGGTTTTCTGATAGGCTTCCTCGTTCATGAAGCCGTTCATCAGTACCTGGCCGGTGTTCCAGTCCTGCAGTATGACCGAAAGAAGACCATTGCCTTTATCAAAATCGGGTATCATCATAATTTCACCTCAAATCCTTCTTCAGCCAATGTTTCTTTCAATTCTTTTATCTCCACTTCCTGATTGTGGAATATGGAGGCTGCGAGGCCGGCAGAAACTTCCGATTCCTTGAATAGTTCCACGAAGTCACTGATGCTGCCGGCGCCGCCGCTCGCAATGACCGGTATATCAACAAGCCTGGCCGCTTCTTTTAAGAAATCAATGTCGAAACCTTCCTTGACGCCGTCATGATCCATGCTCGTAATCAGCAGTTCTCCGGCACCGAGTTCAGCAGTTTTTTTCACCCAGCTGAATGCTTTTATTCCAGAATTTTTCTTGCCGCCGTGTGTATATACATAGTAATCTTCCTGTACATCATCATATTTCACATCGATGGCTACACAAAGACGGCTGCTCCCGAATGTATCTGATACTTCTTTGATCAGGTCAGGGTTGCTGATTGCTGCCGAGTTGATGCTGACTTTATCTGCACCTGCATCGAACAGCTGTCTGATGTCGTCCACACTTTTAATGCCGCCTCCGATTGTCAATGGTATGGACAGACCTTCTTCCGTCTCACGGATGACATCGAGCATCAGGCCATGGCCTTCTTCGGTTTTTGAAATATCAAGAAACACAAGTTCGTCCGCATTTTCCTGATTATATCTTTTTGCAAGTTCCACAGGATTGCCGATATCCCTCAGGCCGACGAAATTGACACCTTTGACGACACGGCCGTCTTTGACATCAAGGCAGGGAATGATTCTTTTAACCGTCATCTGATTCCCTCCCAGAATTCATCGTTATGACTCGCTTTTCCGACAATCGCATTTTCAATGCCCATGGATTCAAGCTTTTCGAGGTCCGATTTATTTCGCACACCGCCGCTCGCTATGACGGTATGCTTTGTCAGATCGTTGATACGCTTCGTATTTTCAAAATTTGGACCCTGGTTCATGCCATCCTTATTGATATCCGTGTAGATGATTCCCGCAAGATCCAGAGCTTCGACTTCCGATAAGTAATCATCAATCGTAATATTGCTGTTTTCTGTCCAGCCGTTGACGTATATATCATCCTGCCTGGCATCCACCCCGACAAAAACTCTGCCAGGATAGAGGCTGACCACTTCTTTCAGCCAGTCTGTATCCATGATTGCCCTTGTACCAAGAATGAAATAATCGATACCGATTTTATCGTAAATCTCTATCGTTTCCAAATTGCGTAAACCGCCTCCGATCTGCAGCGGCAGATCGGTCAAAGATTTCAGTTTGGTGATGATCGTCGTCTCCAGCGCATCCTGCTTCAATGCACCCATCAGATCCACGATATGAATTCTGCCAACCTGTTCAAAAGTCGAGTAAAACTGCACCGCTTCTTCAGGTGTGCGCTTCATCGATGTCTTCTTGTCATAATCACCCTGTGTCAGGCGTACGTTCTGACCATCTATAATATCTACAGCCGGTATGATGTTCATTAAAATCCTCCTCTGTTTGTTTCCCGTAACATTTCCCGGGGAATAAAAACCGTTCCCACTATTCTATGACCCCTTTAGAAGAAGGGACACCTGACTTGCTTTCCTGAAGCGCCGCTTTCAGGCTGCGTGCAAAGGCCTTGAAGATCGCTTCGATTTCATGGTGGGTGTTACCGCCTTTCAGCAGATCCACATGCAGTGTCATCCGGCTGTTCATGCTCAAAGCATTGAAGAATTCCATCACAAGCTCTGTATCAAAGGCACCGACTTTCTCTTTGGAAAACTCCGCCTGGAAGTTCAGGTGCGGTCTGCCTGATAAATCGAGGACGACACGCGCCAGCGACTCATCCATAGGGATATAATACGAGCCGTATCTCTGATATGATTCTTTTTCCACATATAATTCTCTCAGCAGCTGGCCGAGAATGATTCCGGCATCCTCAACCGTATGGTGGTCATCCACTTCATTATCGCCATTTGCATCCACGTAAAGGTACAGCTCCGAGTGGAATGAGAGCAGTGTCAGCATATGGTCGAAAAAACCGACGTTCGTCGAAATACTGGATTCTTTAAAAGATTTCTTATCATCTAATTTGACTGTAATCTGTGTTTCCTTTGTAGATCTTTCTTTTTCGTACATTCTGATTGCCCCATTCTGAAATTAGTTTATTTAAACGGTCGTAATCTTCATGTTTAATAATGGAGTACCTGACAACGTTCTTCAGGGATTCATTATTGTACATTCTGCACCTGTAGCCATTGTCCATCAAATACTGACCCAAAGCCACTGCATTCTCACCGTATGTGAAGACAAAGTTCGTATAGGATTCTATGACGTTCACTTTGTCACTGACTCTATCGAATGCTTCTTCCAGCATTTCCTTCGACTTCTTCTGATACTCTATAAAATCTGTCAGCGCCTCTTTCTCTCCGAAGATTTTTGAAGACAGGTTCAACGACAGTGAATTGACAGGGTAGGGGTGGTTGATGCTGGTCACTTTTTTGAAGGTTTCGCCTTCAGCAATGATCAGGCCGACCCGGAGCCCTGCGATACCGTATATTTTGCTTAAAGTCCGGATGATCAGAACATGCTCACCTTCCGGCTTATCAAAATCCGGTCCAAACTCGGCATACGCCTCGTCGATGACCAGATAACCACCGATATTTTTCATGGCATCCGATAATTTTTTCAGCTCTTCATATTTAAACAGCTGTCCGGTCGGGTTATGCGGCATCGATATTAAAAATAAGGACGGCTGTTCCTTATCAATCTGAGTAAGGACTTCCTCAAAATCAAACCTGTAGTTCTCATCACAGGGCACAGTGGTGAATTTCGCATCTATCTGAGACGAATACTCTTCATACATGACAAAATCCGGTGTCACTGTCATTACGCCGTCATGGCCGAGTGTCATGACCACTTTCTGGATCCATTCATCAGAACCGTTGGCCACCTCGATGTTGTCAGGGTCTATATTGTAATAATCCGCATACGTTTTTTTGAAATGATCGCTTTCAGCACTTGGATACTCATTAATTTTTGTTTGAGATAACACTTCCATCATCGCTTCATCCGACAATGGTGATATAGGACTCGTATTTCTGTCCATGATGATCATGTAATCACTCCGTTCTAATTTTCAATGACTGATAATGCGCATCAAGTGCTTCTTTTTTTGCGACCGTCATTGCAGGTCCAGCAATGTCCTGGAAGGTGTCTTCATTTAATGAAATGATTGCGTGACTTGTCAGGAAATCATTGACGTTCAGACCATGGCTGAAACGGCCGGTACGGTCTGTCGGCAGCACATGGGAAGGGCCGGCGGCATAATCGCCGATTGCTTCAGGTGAGTAGCAGCCTTCAAACACCGCGCCTGCATATTTGATGTTTTTAATGATCATGCCGGAATCTTTATGCTGTACCGACACATGTTCAGGCGCAATATAATTGACCAGGTCGATCAGTGCCTCTCTGTAATCGACCACTGCATGATGATTGTCCTCGATAGAGGCTCTGATGATTTCCGCTCTCGGCTGTTCGTCTATCAGCTCTGTCAATCTGGATTCTATACGCTCAATGACGCCAGCATCTTCACTGAGCAGGAATGTACGTGCATTGGCATCGTGCTCCGACTGTGCATAAATATCATAAACGATCGAATCCACATCCACCTGATCATCTATATAAAGCAGAATTTCACTCGGGCCGGCAATCATATCGATGCCGACCTCCCCGAATAACAGACGTTTCGCCATAGCAACATAATAGTTGCCCGGCCCGACAATCTTATCGACTTTAGATATCGTCTCAGTGCCGTAGGCAAGTGCTGCGACTGCCTGTGCGCCGCCGACAGTATAAACATTTTCCACCCCGCACAAATAAAGTGCTGCAAAAGTGATGTTATTATCTTCAAATGTCGGTGTAGTCACGTGGATTTCCTTCACTCCTGC
>DEQG01000066.1:61777-72176 GCA_002360325.1 Salinicoccus sp. UBA3372
ACACCAATCTTTTCAAGCGGATGGTAAACATATTTGAATTCACCATCATCCTGATCCGTATATTTTATCGTCTTCTGATAATCTTCTATTCTCTCTCTGATTGTTTCCAGTGCCTCTTTTTCTTCTGCCGGAAGTGAGTCATAACTCTTCCTGAGCTTTTCAGCCGGCACTTTGAAATTATCCAGCTTCACACCGTCAAACTTCTCGGTATAGCTTCTTAAGGCACTGTCTTTATTTTTCTTAACATCCTCTAAAGTTTTTATGACATTGCTCATACCGTCAAAACTTTGATTCTCAACATATTTTTCTTCAAATACTTTTTTAAATTCCAGAGCATCCATTAGAAAACCCCGATTTCTGTCAAAAATTTATAGATTTCATCTTCTTTTGTATAGAAGGTTCTTTTATTGGCGATCAAGCGTGCATGTATATCCATGATCTTCTCATACTCGATCAGCCCGTTATCTTTCAATGTGTTTCCTGTCTGGACGATATCCACGATACCGTCAGTCAATCCGAGAAGTGGTGCGAGCTCGACAGAGCCGTTCAGATGTATCAGAGATACATCCATCTTCTTTTCCCGGAAATATTTAGATGCAACATTCGTATACTTTGTTGCGATGGTTTTCATTTCTCCCTGGTCCGGCAGACCGGCAACCGAGAAATGACAGTCCCCGAAAGGAAGTTGGGAAACATTCAGTATATTGAACGCATCTTCCACAATAATATCCGAGCCGACGATGCCGATATCCGCAACACCGCTCTCGACATAGGTCGGAACGTCCGGACCTTTTGCAAAAATGAATTTCACATTATCCACCACAGTATAAAGCGAACGGGTCTCTTCTGATAATGGCTTGATATACTGTGTTAAGTTGTTATTTTGCAGATAAGCTGTAAAATCTTTAAATAATCTGCCTTTGGTCAGCGCTACAGTAATCATAGCAAACCTCCATTCGAAAGATTCACAGCAATACCGAATGCATTACTGTTGTATTCACCGCCGCTTAAAAGCGGATAGTCATGGTTTAAAAATACTTGAAAATAAAAGCCGTTGTAATATGACTGGGGCGAACGGAATGACAGATCCAGTATGAATTTCATATTATAATCTTCCAGATAACTTCTTAAATGGTTGATGAACCCCAGCACTTCACTGTTTTCAAATTCCTTATTGATAATCTCAATCTGATCGCTCACTTTGGCAGTCATCAAAACAGTGAGCGGGTGCTCTTCACCGAGCACCTTTCTGATTTCCGATATATTCTTTTCATATATGAGTTCTTTTATGCTGCTGTCCAGATTGTACTTCTCAATATATAAATCAAGGAGCTCATCATTGTTTACAACGATGGCTCTGTATCTGTCAGCAGTTTTACTTTTAAAAAATGATAAATGCATATCAATGCTTTTTAAAATCTCTTCTTCACCGGGACCGTAAAGTTCGACACCTGCCTGATAAAAGGTTTCATAACCTCTGACGACCGGTCCGAAATAACCAAAGTGTCTTTGATTTAACTGGTAATTTTCATTGTAGTTTAAAAGAGAACGTGTCCAATCACTTCTGATAGACATCAATTGCTCGTTTCTTTCAAAAATGATCGTTGAAGGATGATGCTCCTTATCCTCAATGTAAAAAGGCTCGACCATGTTCATGTCGACCAGCTGGTAGTCTTCCTGGTCCAGCAGTGCTGTGTAATCCTGTGCTAATTTCAAACGGTTGATAATCAATGTGTTCTCCATAATAAATCTCCTTTAACACTTTAGCGTAGTGAAGAATAACTGATAAATCTGATAGTAACAAATATGACAGCGAGATGCAAGGATTGGCAGAATAATTGTTTAACGCTTTAATTCGCTAAAGTAATTTGATAAGATGATTTTATTAATGGAGGGAGTTTTTATGCAAATAGATAATATTAAAGGCCGGGAGCTCGATGACTTATTTGAAGGCATATTGAAGCTTGAAAGTCTGGAAGACTGCTATCATTTCTTTGATGATCTGTGCACAACAAATGAATTAATTGCCCTCAAACAGAGATTTCAGGTTGCCAAAATGATTAAAGAAGGCCACACATATAAAAAAGTGCAGGATAGTACCGGCGCGTCCAGTGCGACAGTCTCCCGCGTCAAACGATGTCTGGATTATGGCAGTGACGGTTACCACAGAATCATCGACAGACTGGACTGACAGCAGATTCAAAACCATATGACGTTTAACCATCTCCGTTAAAAGGTAAAGTGATATATGTATTACACGGAGGTGACCAATTTATGAGTGATGTAAAAACACAAGCTGAGAAACTCGATGGATGGGAACTTGACGGTGAAAAATTGAAGAAGACTTTCAAGTTCGATAAATATCTTGAAGGCATAGCATTTGTGCAGAAACTTGGTGTATATGCCGAAAGTCAGCAGCACCATCCGGGCATATCAATCAACCATACGAACGTTTCGGTAACATGGACGACATTTTCGAAGAAAGAATTGACCGAAAAAGATATAGCAGGCGCAAAAGCCACAGATAATGTACTGAAAGCATAAAAAATACAGGAGGAAACCTTGAAATCAAGGTTTCCTCCTGTATTATTTTGTACACGCCGATTTCAGCCGACTTCTTTCTCATAAATTTTACGGTCGAATGATGTCAGCAGCTCAATACCTGTTTCTGACACTAAAAACGACTCGGTAATCGATACACCGAAGTTTTCAAACCACATGCCCGGCATCAGATGGAATATCATATTTGTCTCCAAAATCGAGTTGTCATGCTGCCGAAGACTGATTGTATGCTCTCCCCAATCCGGCGGGTAGCTCAGACCGATTGAATATCCGATTCTCGCTTCTTTTTCATAACCGTATTTTGCAATCGTTCCGGTCCAGACGTTGTTGATTTCTGCAGCGGTGAATCCTGGCTGGATATAATGCAATGTTTCTTCTATGCCTTCCATGATGACTTTTCCTACTTCAAGCACTTTCGGATCTGCTTTTCCGAGAGACATCGTTCTTGCCATCGGTACATTATATCTCTGGTAGCATCCTGCAATCTCTATCGTGACAATATCGCCTTCTTCATACCGTCTGTCGGTCCATGTCAAATGCGGGCTCGCCGTCTGTTCGCCGGTCGGAATCATCGGTGCCATGGAAGGATAGTCGCCGCCGAAATCTTCACTGCCGTGCATCTGTGCACTGTAAATGGCGGCTGCCACATCATTTTCCCTTGTACCGGCTTCTATCTTGTCGTAGGCTGCGGCCATTGCCTGTTCCACAATATAGCCTGCGTTCCTCATATAGCTGATTTCCTTTTTACTTTTTATCAGCCGTACCCAGTTGACGATACCGCTGGCATCTTTCAGTTCCGCTTCCGGGAGTTCATAGAGCATTCTTTCATGACATTTGGCCGTATAATAGAATGCATCCATCTCGACCCCGATTTTGCGCTCTCCTTTCCCTTTTTCAAGAAGTACTTCCGCTACATAGTCCATCGGATGTTTGATTGTAGACTGCACATATTCATCAGGATAACTCATGACATTCTGGGAATGCATCCAGGTGGTCTGTTCTGCGCCCCTCGAATCCATCCCCCTGCCGATCCATAAGGGCTCCTTTTCATCTATAAATACGACGACCACCTGATGGACATAGAAACTCCACGCATTATATCCTGTCAGGTAGCACATATTTGACGGATTTGACACGACCAGTACTTCAATTCCATACTGCATCATGCTTTGTTTGGTTTTATTCAGCCTTTTCTTATACTCTTTTTTGGAGAACATCGCATGTCTCCTCTCTCTGATTTATTTTTCGAGAATACTGAGAGCATTGTCCAAATCGTCTTTTAAATCATCAAAATCTTCAATACCGGCAGAGTAGCGTACCAGACTCGACGGGATTCCAAGATTCACCAGTTCCTCCTCTGTGGATTCAACGTGGCTTGTCGTGTTTGCCGGACCGACGGTCGTTTCCACAGCACCCAGGTTCGCAGCCCTGTTCGCATATTTCAGGCGGGGCAGTACCTTTCTGACTGCATCCATACCGCCTTTCAGTGAAAAGCTGAAAATACCGCCGTAACCTTTCATCTGTTCCGTTGCGATGTCATGATTCGGATGGTTTCTCATTCCCGGGTAGAACAAATCTGAAATTGCCGGATGTGTCTCCAAGTACTCCACGAGCTTCTCCGCGTTTTCAGTCTGTTTTCTAACCCTCAAGTCAAGCGTCTTCAAACCTCTCAACAATAAATATGCCGCATGCGGATCCAAAGTCGCACCGTTGATTTCACGGTAATGGTGCACTTCACCAACAAGTTTCGCCCCGCCGCATAAGACACCGCCGAGTGCATCCGCATGTCCGCCTAAAAACTTGGTCGCACTGTGAATGACCAAATCTGCCCCAAGTTCCAGCGGACTTTGGAGAATGGGTGTTGCGAAAGTATTGTCCACGACAACGATTGCGCCCGCCTCATGTGCAACTTTTGCAATTCTTTTAATATCAATGATTTTCACCGTCGGATTCGTCGGTGACTCCAGGTGAACCAGCTTACATCCTTTTCTTATCTCTTCTTCCAGCGCCTCATGGTCATCCGTATCACACAGTACAGCCTCAATATTCATATGCGGCAGAAAATCACTGAAGACCCTGTTCGTGCCGCCGTATGAATCCTTGATGCTCACCACACGTTCGCCGGGCTTTAAAAATGTGTAAAACGTATTGCTGATGGCAGCCATTCCTGTCGCAAAACTCGTTGCTGCTTCTGCACCTTCCAGCTGTCTGACCTTATCCTCAAAAGAGGCGACGGTCGGATTCGTATTCCTTGAATAGATATGTCCTGCTGCTTCTCCTGTGGCAACATCATACCAGTGTGAAAGATCTGTGTAGTCATAGGATACACTGTTTACCACCGGCACCTGCGTTGCGCCATGTGCTCTGTAATCCTTTTCTCCTGCCCATACTGCTGCGGTTGCGCGATTTACTTTTCTTGTCATCATCTCACTTCCCTTTCAATATTGTAAACGCTTACATAAATAAGGTGATATTATCGTTCGTGTTGGAGAAAAGGGTAATAAGTCCCTTTATCCTACTATACCATCTAAAGTGTATTTATAAAATAAAAGCATATTTATCCCTTTTATTTTATCGGCTGAAACCTATATACCCATTGGGGCCAACAGTCATTGTCATCCGACACTCAGCGTGTGAAAATGTATAATGATGAATTTTATGGTGAATGGGTTATACTCAGACGAAAATCTAGTATAATAGTATGTAACATTAAATGGGAGTGTCTATTATGGTTGAGACTAACGATACAGGCTTGAAAGAAAAATACTTAGACCTGCTTGCCAAAAAATATGATAACGAAGAAAAAGTGGCGACTGAGATTATGAACCTGGAGTCCATTTTGGATCTGCCGAAAGGGACGGAGCACTTCGTCAGCGACCTGCACGGGGAATACCAGGCATTTCAGCACGTACTCCGAAATGGTTCCGGAAACGTCAGACAAAAAATTGCAGAATTGTTCAAAGATACACTGTCTGATGATGAAATCAGCAATTTCGCTGCTCTGATCTACTATCCTGAAGAAAAACTTCAGCTGGTTAAAAATGAATTTGAAACGAAAGAAGCGCTGGATGACTGGTACATAAAGACCATTCACCGGATGATCGACCTGATCGCACATTCATCTACAAAATATACCCGTTCAAAACTGAGAAAAGCGCTGCCTCAGCAGTTTGTTTTCATCATCGAAGAACTGCTTTATAAAACGGATGAAGATGCAAATAAGAAGACTTATTATGAAAAACTTGTCAATCAGATCATAACACTGGGGCAGGCGGACAAACTCATCATCGGTCTGTCATACTCCACGCAGCGCCTGGTGGTCAACCATCTGCACGTCGTCGGCGATATATATGACCGTGGTCCTGAACCTGATAAGATTATGGATACTCTGATTGACTATCATTCACTCGACATCCAGTGGGGCAACCATGATGTGTTATGGATCGGTGCCTATGCAGGCTCCAAAGTATGTCTTGCGAACATTTTAAGGATCTGTGCAAGATACGACAACTTGAACATCATCGAAGATGCCTATGGCATCAATCTCCGGTCTTTAGTCAACCTGGCTGAGAAATACTACGATGACAATTCAGCTTTCCACCCGAAGGTGACCTCGGGAGAAGAACTTTCAGAGCTTGAAAAGCTGCAGATTACTAAAATCCATCAGGCCATTGCAATCATCCAGTTCAAGCTGGAAGCCCCGATCATCAAGCGCCGTCCGTTCTTTGAAATGGAAGAGAGGCTTGTATTGGAAAAGGTCGATTATGATAATAATGAACTGACAGTGTACGGCAACACTTATAAACTGGAAAACACCTGTTTCCAGACGGTCGACAGGGAGGACCCGACAAAGCTGCTGCCGGAAGAGGAAGAGGTCATCAATAAACTGCTGCTCTCCATCCAGCAATCCGAAAAATTGAAAAGACATATGAATTTCCTGATGAAAAAAGGCAGTCTCTATTTGAAATATAACGGCAACCTGCTGATTCACGGCTGTATACCGGTCGATGAAAACGGTGAAATGGAGTCCATGGAAATCGAAGGAGAAACATTCAATGGCCGTGAGCTGCTCGATAAATTCGAGGAATATCTCCGTCAGTCATTCGCAAACAAGGAGAGTACTGATGATCTGGCAACGGACATCGTCTGGTACTTGTGGACCGGGAAATACTCATCATTATTCGGAAAACGTGCAATGACGACTTTTGAAAGGTATTTCATCGCGGATAAAACGTCACATAAGGAAGAGAAAAACCCATATTACCACTTGAGGGAAGACGTCAATATGTGCCGTAAAATGCTGGAAGAGTTCAACCTTGATCCGGAACAGGGCAGAATCATCAACGGGCACACGCCTGTGAAAGAAATCGATGGTGAAGATCCGATCAAAGCGAACGGAAAGATGCTCGTCATTGACGGCGGGTTCTCAAAAGCCTACCAGAAAACAACCGGTATCGCAGGCTATACACTGCTGTACAACTCATTCGGCATGCAGCTTGTCGCACACCAGCACTTCAACACTAAAGAAAAAGTCTTAAGAAACGGTGCGGACGCATTGAGTGTACGCCGTGTAGTGGATGAAGAACTCGAGCGTAAAAAAGTACGTGACACAAACATCGGTGTCAAACTGAAAGAAGAGATCAAATCACTTAAAGAACTGCTCGCTTACAGATATATTCAATAATTTTAAACCTGGGAGGCAGATTCATGGCCGGCCACAAAATATATAAGATGGCATTTTCAAGTGTCTATCCACATTACATTACAAAAGCGGAGAAAAAAGACCGCACTAAAGAAGAGGTCGATGAGATTATACGCTGGCTGACAGGGTACACACAGACTGAACTTGAAAAACATCTTGAAAATAAAACAGATTTTAAAACTTTCTTTGATGAAGCGCCAAAATTGAATCCTGATCGTAATTTAATTCAAGGTGTGATATGTGGAGTCAGAGTCGAAGAGATCGAAGAACCGCTGATGCAGGAAATCCGTTATATGGATAAGATGATTGATGAATTGGCAAAAGGCAAGAAGATGGAAAAAATTTTGAGAGAGTCATAGAAAGAGACCCCTTGAGCGATGGACCAGCTGACTTCAAAGGGTTTATTTGATACTGAATGAGGAGGATGAGCATGAGAGTCGTCACAGGTGAAGAGATGAGGGCCATTGATGAATATGCAATCGAAAATATAGGAATCGACGGGAAAATCCTGATGGAAAATGCCGGCCGGGTCGCGGCAAAAAACATCATGAAAAACTTTCACAACCAGACATTCTGCGTACTTATCGGCAGCGGCAATAATGGCGGTGACGGTTTCGTCATCGCAAAAGTATTGAAGGAAAACGGTCATGATGTTGATGTATGTGTCATACCTGACCCCGATAAAATCAGCGGAGATGCGGATTATCATAAAAGCATCTATCTCAACTCCGGCTTCACCTTCACACAGTATGACAGGGAAATTATGAAAAAAGCAGATATCGTCATCGATACAATGCTCGGCACAGGAATCAAAGGAGAAATTAAATCGCCTTATGCGGAAATTTTTCAGGAATTGAACAGTATGAATGACACCATAGTCTCCATAGATCTGCCAAGCGGTCTGCCTGCTGACGAATCACCGGTACCGGAAAATACGTTAAAAGCAGATTACACATTCACTATTGGTTTACCAAAACTGAGCTATTACACGTATCCTGCACGTAATCATTACGGTAAAACGAAAGTCATTCATATAGGCATTCCCGAAAAAGCAGTGGAGATGACTGTAAAATCAGAGCGAAATATCTGGACTGAAAAACACGTCGTGAATAACTGGCCGCAAAGAGATGACAATTCCCATAAAGGATCGCACGGAAAGGTCGGTATCATCGCAGGCAGCAGTAATATGCCGGGCGCTGCGGTACTCACGACCACTGCTGCAGTCAGGAGCGGGGCAGGACTCACAGCACTCAACACACATTCCGATATCTTTTCCACCATCACCAACCATGTACCGGAAGCCACACTCTTTGACAGAAAAGATGATTTGAGTGATTTTATAGATGATAAAGATGTCATTGCAATCGGCCCGGGTCTTGGTGTGAATGAGGACACCAGAAGGACGACAGAATATTTGATAGAGCATTTCGAAGGGCCTCTGGTCATCGATGCCGATGGGCTGTCTGAATTACAGAAACTGAAAGATAAAATCAGGAAAAGAAAACATCCTGTCATCATCACACCGCATCCCGGGGAGATGGCCAGACTGATTGATGTTTCAGCAGGAGAAGTAAATAAAAACCGATTCGACATTTCCCGGGGAATGTCAGTAGAATTTGGGATGTATGTTGTTCTAAAAGGCCCAAATACTTTGGTCACTACGCCCGACGGAAAAATTTTTATAAATGATACTGGAAATGCAGGACTTGCGAAAGGCGGCAGTGGTGATGTATTAACTGGAATGATTGCCGCATTCCTCGGAAGATATGAGAATAGCCAGCATGCGGTTTCCAGTGCCATATTCATGCACGGCTTTACGGCCGACCAACTTTTGGAGGAAGGTATGGCCATTGAAACAATCGCAGCTTCGGATATTGTCGATCACCTCGGCACAACATTCAATATCATCAGTAAATAAATTCAGATTATATTTTAAAAAGCTCAGCGCATCATTGTGATGGGCTGGGCTTTTTAAAATATCGCTGAATCAAAATTCTTCGAGCGCTCTCATAAACACTGTGTTTTCACGTTCCATCGGAAAATGGGATCTGTGCTTATTAAAGTACTTAAGATGTTCAATTTCCCCCGTTTTAAAAAACTCATATAGTTTATTGAATGGTATGGAGTATACGCTGGCCTGTCTGTTAAAAAGTTCTATTTCAGAAGTTTCCAGTTCCTGTCCATCCGAGTATTTGTACATGGCCTGCAATGCGAGTATGAGCGGTTGATTGATGGCATGTCTTTCCTTCAGTTCGGTTGAATAGATTTTCTCAAAGTTTTTCCTGTCCGCAGAATTCAATTCTATAAAAGCTAAGTTTCTAGCGTAGCTGGCCATATAATCATTTTCATTATCAAGAGTGATATCTTCTTGTATTTTTTCAGGAGATATATCCACATCACATAAGTAATTTGCAGATTCAAATACTTCCAACTCATCCAGCTTACCACGCAATAGGCTTAATAGACGACCGCCGTCATTATTTTTAGTAGGAATCGCAGTGGTAATCATTATCAGCCCGTTCATCAAAATGAGGAAATTCAGAATTTCATTTTCGATGTTGAGAGTGTATTTGATTCCAATCAGAATTACGACAGCTGCCAGATTGAATATCATTCCCCCGGCTATATACCACATGGCATCACTTTTTGTCATCCTGCCGTTGTTCAAAGGTTTGTACATACCGCATACACCCCAGCTGATATAAGCAGGGATTGCAAAATACCATCTGCCGTTCATATACATCCCCACAAATGAAGAGATCATGAATAATTCCATCTTTCTGACTTTCGCAAAAAACCAATGGCCGCATTCATGATAAAAAACCGTTCCTGCCCAGACACCAATCATAGATAATAAAAACACCACATCCAAACTCGTCGTAAATTCCAACATCAGCCCCATCACAATAATAAATATAATCCAAAACCAATTTGTATTTAATATCTTTTTCATATCGTCCATCCTCTTAAATTTTTAAAAGATGATAAGACTGATGATAATAACAATGGCCGACATGAGCATGTATAAGAGATAAGGAAGCGCTTTGTGAATTAATCCATCTTTCTTAGGTGTTTTATTGTCATCTTCCAAAAATGCAATAATATCGTGATATGTATGGATATCATACTGCACCT
>DEQG01000066.1:72257-76331 GCA_002360325.1 Salinicoccus sp. UBA3372
ATTAAATCATATCTTATAGCAGGCACCATGAAAAACAGTCCGGACATCGATGCGATTAACATGAAATATCCATATCTGTTCCAGCTTTTCCTGTCGATTTCTTTCTTCATAACATCAACATCTTCATTGACCAGTTCATCCAGGGAAACATTAAATAAGACACTTAATAGCATCAAGTTTTGTATATCCGGATAACTGCGGTTATTTTCCCAGTTAGAAATGGTCTGTCTGGAAACATATATCTTCCCGGCAAGCTCTTCCTGTGACAGCTGATCCCTTTCTCTGTACATTCTTATTTGTCTGCCAATCTCCATCAAATTCACCTTCTGATTTAAATTTAAAGGAACACGTATCATTAAACTACCAAACTTCTTTTACATGCGATACTTTTATCATGTCAAAATCTTTTGACATGTTGATATAACAACGTTTAACAATTATAACGCCAGGCGTTATAAAACCCTGTATGTTTATAGGGAAATTCTCAATTAACCAGTATTTCAAGTTTCACTTCAGGACGCCCGGGAGGGGAAATTGTTCATGAAGATTATATCAGTGATGATTTATCAAATTTCACTGACGCAGATGAGGATTTTCCGGAAGCTGAAGAACAGGTTAAAAATCAATTAGATAACATGGTCTGCGAGTATGCTGAAGTGGATTATGAGCTCATGGATGAAATGAAAGCCATCTATGAAAATATCCAATCCAGTGATTATTTCAACGCTCTGACTGAGCTGTCTAAAAATTATATAGAAGCGCGAATCCATTTGCTGGCACATACCTTGTCTGAAGATTATCTGGACGATTTAAAGGTGGAAGATTCCTTGAAGAATAGATTAAAAAAGCACTTCCATCGAAGTGCTTTTATTTTGAATTCAAAACTTTATACCATTCCATCCTGTCTTTTCTCTTTTCCTTCTCAAAAAACTCTTAGTTTTCAAATTCGAGCTCCATTTTTTGTTCATCAAAGTATCTCTCACCATCGAACATCGCTTTTGGCTCAGCACTCTGTAATCTTCTGCATCACACTCATTCAGTAATCTGACCTGCATCTCCTCATCCTTTACTGTCAATATAACGTTTCAAGTGTTTTCCTGTCACTGATTCTTCCACTTCAAATATACCTCCCGGGGATCCGCTGTATAGTACACGCCCGCCGTTGTTCCCTGCCCCCGGTCCGATATCTATCAGCCAGTCGGCATGTGTCATCATCGTTAAGTTATGTTCCACGATTATCACTGTATTGTCCGCTTCTTTCAATCTTTCAAAACATTCAAGAAGGGTTGGTATATCTTTTTCATGAAGTCCGGTCGTCGGTTCGTCAAATACATACACAGTATCGCTTGAGTCACCATCAAGATGCCAGCTGAGTTTCAGACGCTGCATCTCTCCACCTGACAAAGTACTCAAAGACTGTCCGAGTGTCATGTACTGCAGACCGGTCTGTTCCAGATGGCATAGACGCTCTCTTACAGTTTTATTCTCCTCGAATAAATTGATTGCATCTTCTACAGTCAGTGCCAGTATATCTGCGATGGAATACCCATCGACCTTGGCATTCAATACTTCTTCTTTATACCTGGAACCCTGGCACAGCTCACACACCTGAGACAGTTCCGGCATAAACGCAAGCTCTGTTTTAATCACGCCTTTGCCTCCGCATTCCGGACAGGCACCTTCAGAGTTATAGCTGAACATACTTTTCTTCAGACCGGTTTTCTTACTGAAAAAGCTGCGGATATCATCAAACACGTTCATATATGTCAGCACATTGGACCTGCTGGAAGCATGTATGCTCTTCTGATTGACAAAGATACAATTTCCATCTGACTTCAATCCTTCACTGAGCAGGGTACTCTTACCGGATCCTGCGACACCCGTGAAAACTGTCGTCATATTCTTCGGTATCTCCACGCTCACATCCTCAAGGTTGTTTTTAGTAATATGGCTGATTGAAATCGTGTCTCCTGCTTCTGCATGATTATTTTGTATAGAGTGCTTCTCCCTTAAAGCGGTCCCGGTGGCTGTATTTGATTCGAGCAGTTCATCATATGTTCCCGTAAATGTGATTTCACCGCCGCTTTTTCCAGCTCCGGGACCGATATCTATCACGTAATCAGCGATTTTTATCACATCCGGATCGTGCTCGACAATCAGTACTGTATTCCCTTTGTCACGTATCGATTTGATGATGTCGTTAATTCTGTCGATGTCTTCAGGGTGGAGGCCGACACTTGGCTCATCGATAATATATACAAGATCTGTCAAAGGACTGTTCAAATGTCTGATCAGTTTGATTCTCTGAGATTCACCGCCTGATAAAGTCGGTGTTTCCCTGTCGAGTGTCAAATAGTTCAGACCGACATGCTTTAAAGCTTTTAATTGTTTTAACAGCGGCTCCAAAATGTATTTCGCTTTCTTATCTTCAAGGGATTCAAGAAATGGAATCGCATCTTCAATTGTCAGAGAAGTGAAGTCAGCGATATTCAAATCGTTGATTTTACATGTCAGCACTTTCTGACTCAGTCTCTGTCCATGGCAGACCGGACAGTCCTTGGAAGTGACCACCCGGTCGACATCCTTTAAAAAACGCTTCTTTTCAAAATTATCATTCAGCAGAAAAGATCTTCTGAAACGATGGATCAATCCTTCATACTTCGCAGTCCTCGGCCAGTTCTCCGGCGGGTTTTTAAGCTTTTTCGGCTTCGTATATAAAAAGATGTCCATCTCTTCTTCTGTATAGTCTCTCAGCTTTTTATCATTATCAAATAACCCCGTGTATAAATATCGCTTGCCCCGCCAGCTGTCCGGGCGGAAGGACGGGAATTTTATCGCATCTTCATTCAGCGACCTGTCGAAATCGAGAAGCTCATTCAAGTCGATATCTTCCACGTATCCGAGGCCCTGGCATGCTTCACACATACCATTCGGGTTGTTGAATGAAAATACGCTCGAATAGCCGACAAATGGACTGCCGAGCCTCGACCAGAGAAGACGTACCGAAGCGTATATATCGGAAATCGTACCGACTGTCGAGCGGGAATTTCCGTCCAGTCTTTTCTGGTTTATAACCATTGCCACAGGCAAGTTCAATATTTGATCCACTTCCGGCTTCTCATGATGTGTCAGCTGATTTTGAATATAAGTAGAGTAGGTTTCGTTCATCAGCCTTTCCGATTCAGCTGCGACAGTATTGAAAACAAGTGATGATTTTCCTGAACCCGAACGTCCTGTAAAGACCGTTAATTTATGTTTAGGTATATCAACGCTGATGTTTTTCAAATTATTCTGGTTTGCACCTTTAATATGAATCTGGTTCATTACAAATCACCTCTGGTTTTTATTTCATCTCTGTTTCATATATTAACATTAATCAGTGAAATCAAACTTGGCTGATATGGGTATAGTATCGTAACAGCTGAAAGCAAGATTGGAAAGGAAGGATAATATTATGAACTACAGTGATGAAGAAATCGAAGCATACTTCAAACAGCTTGACCGCAGAAAATTTATAGATGATCAAAAAGAACACGCTGCTCTCGACAGGCCGCTGTCCATAGGCCACGGACAGACAATATCCCAGCCGACACTGGTACTCAACATGACTCAGAAATTGAATTTAAACAAAAAGGATAAGGTGCTCGAAATAGGAACCGGTTCCGGTTTCCAGACAGCACTGCTGTCAAAATTTTCAAGTTCCGTCTATACCGTGGAACGTATCCGGGCGCTGTATGATTCTGCAAAAGAAAGACTGAACAACCTCGGATATTCAAATATTCATTTCCATTATGGTGACGGACACTCTGGTTGGGAAGAGAATGCGCCTTACGATAAAATCATGGTAACTGCAGCAGCAAATGAAATACCGAAAACACTGATTGATCAGCTCGCAGCCGGCGGGAAAATGATTATCCCTGTCGGAGACTTTCGTATGCAGGAGCTCAAGCTTGTAGAGAAAGATGAAAACGGAAAGATTTCAGAAACAGTCATTGAATATGTGATGTTTGTGGAATTCAGAAAAGATGTGGAGTAGCTCATGTAATTTAAATTCATAAAGTGGAAATTGGCAGA
>DEQG01000066.1:76396-81638 GCA_002360325.1 Salinicoccus sp. UBA3372
GGGTATACATTCATAATCAATATAGTTTAACCATAACACTTGAAATTTATTTTCGAAATAGGGATAGGAGTGTAATTAATGGAAGATATAATATCGTATTTCGTCAAACTGACAGTCGGTCTTATCGGTGTGATGATCGTCATCAGGCTGCTGGGTCATAAAGAGCTCGCACAGATTACACCGCTCGATTTCGTATACGCTCTTATTTTGGGCAGTATCGTCGAAGAATCTCTGTACGAAACCACTACGCCGGTTTATCATATGGTCATCATGCTTGCATACTGGGGGCTGCTGATTTATGTGATGGAGAAATTTGCCATGAAAAATGATCGTTTCAGAAGAATCGCGAAAGGTGAGGCCCAATTGCTGATCAATGAGGGGAAAATAGATGAGAAGGTATTGAACAGGCACAACATGGATATTGATGAAGTCAGAGAATTACTCAGAATGAATGATGTATTCTCTCTGCGAGAAGTGAAACACGCGATCATGGAAAAAAGCGGGAAAATTTCTGTAATCAAACATGCCGGTGAAGAATCTCCACAACGTAATGAACTGCTAGATGATTATCAAAAAAATGCAATGTCGTTTCTTTTAATCGATGGCGGGAAAGTTGATTACAAAGCTCTGCAGGCAGCAGGATATGATAAAGATTGGCTCGAACGTACAGTTGAAGAGGAAACAGGATATAAGGCAAAAGATATATTCTTAGCTGAATGGAGTGAAACAGAAGGCTTCTTTATCCAGACGAAATGACGGGTATGAAAACCCGTCACTTTTTTGGAGTTTTTTAAATTCTTAACATTCAATTTAAGTTATGATGAAGATAATCAATGTTTCCAGGAGGCTGAGTAAATGGAATGGATCAAGAACCAATTCAAAGATGCTGATAATACCGGCATGTTCAATCAACCTTTCTCAAAAGAAAAAGTCAAAAATGCACATCATTTTCATCAGTCGATGCCCCAATACGAAAAGACACCGGTCCACGAACTGACAGGACGTTCAACAGAGCTGGGCTTCGGAACTTTATTCGTCAAAGATGAATCAGCAAGATTCGGTTTGAATGCTTTTAAAGGACTCGGTGTGTCATATGCGATGGCGAATTATTTTGCCGGTAAATTGAATATGGATATGACTGAAGTCAGCTTTGATGAATTATTTGAAGCAGTCAATAAATACCCTGCAGAAACGTTTGCGACAGCAACCGAAGGCAATCACGGCAAGGGTGTCGCGTGGGGGACCCGGATTTTCAATCAAAACGGCAAAGTATTTCTGCCTAAAGGTGCTGCGGAAGTACGGATTGATGCTGTCACCGAGCTCGGAGCTGAAGCGAAAGTCACCGATATCAATTATGATGATACCGTTCAGTATGCTGCAGATCAATCCAGCGGCAACGGCTGGATCCTGATGCAGGATACGGCATGGGAAGGGTATGAAGAGATACCGACCCATATTATGCAGGGCTACACGACGATCATTTCTGAAATTACTGAGCAGCTTAAACCTCAAAGTCTGGATCAGGTCACCCATGTGATTTTACAGGCAGGAGTCGGTTCATTCGCAGGTGCAATGGCAGCAGCCATTTATAATCAAACAGAAGGCAATCCGCCAAAAATTATTGTTGTCGAGCCTGCTGAGGCAGATCCGATTTTCCGTTCGGCCGACAGCGAACTCGGAAATGCTGTCAGAGTATATGGTGATATGAATACGATGATGGCAGGTCTTTCATGCGGTGAACCGAGTCCAATCGGTTGGAATATATTAAAATCCGCGGCTGATTATTTCATTTCATGCGATGATGAAATCAGTGCAAAAGGCATGAGGATGCTCGGGAGGCCGGCAGCAGGCGATGCTAAAATTACTTCTGGTCCTTCCGGGGCTTTACCGGCAGGTTTTCTGTATGAGGTGATGACGAACGATTCATATTCGGACCTTAAAGAGAATTTAAACCTTGGCAAGAAGTCAAAAGTATTGGTCATTAATACCGAAGGGGACACTGACCCTGATAATTACCAAAAAGTGATGAATGGGTAGTGATGAATAGTCCTCTGAATTCCTGTGTGGCACGAAAACAGATGCTTCATATGTCTGGTGTCATAATTCCACTCAAAATGACATCAAATCATACTTTAAAGACATTTCCTGCCACTGGAATCAGAAAGCTGGCACAAAACTTCAAAATATCATTTTTTCATATCATCTGAACGTGCCAACAAACTTGAGCTCTTGGAAATATAAATTCCAAGGGCTTTTTCTTCCTTCCTATCATCAGACCGTAACTTAATGCTCTTCAAATAATATTTTAATCTGATATAATTATATAGCAGTCTGTTATGTTTTGTCTCACAGGTTCGCAAACTCCCTGTATAAAAAACTAAGGAGAATGATTATTATCAGTAATAAAATAATGATTTACAATGCAGTGCTTGCTGCCATTTATGTCGCGTTGACAGTAATCAACCCCATCGGAACGATGGCGATACAAATACGGATAAGCGAAATGCTTGCCGTGATTCCGTTTTTCAACCGCAAGTTCATTCCCGGTATGCTGCTCGGGCTTGCAGCAGCCAATTTTTTCTCGCCGCTCGGCCTGATTGATGTAGCGACAGGGGTCGGCATTGCCGTCATTTCATATACAATCAGCTATTTCATTAAAAACGTCTGGATAAATGCTGTCCAGTATAGTGTACTATGCGGCATTTTTGTCGGTTTGATGCTGCTCATGGTACTTGAAATCCCATTCTGGTTCAGCTTTGTAACAATCACCATTTCAACATTGATTACCACATTTCTCGGGACAATGTTATTTTCAAAAGTCGGACACAGAATTCTTCCAAACCTTAAATAAAATGAATACATCCGGATATTTCATCGGATTACATGGGCAATCTTATGTTGTTTTATCATAGGATTGCTTTTTTATCATGTATGTTTCTCATGAAACTTTAATGATATTATTAGTCTAACCATTTAAAACTGAGAGTGATCTATTATGAACGCACAGCAATTGAAGTCCTATGCCGAAGACTTTCTGAAGGAGCATTTCGATCTGCCGCTGGATGTACCCCTTCGCATATCCAAACGTATGAAATCGAAACTTGGGGTCTTCAGCATTAAATATAATAAGAATGAAGTTTTAAGCAGTGAGATTGTCCTGTCTTATAACTTTGTAATCAACAATGATAAAAATGTCATACTCGATGTTCTGTATCATGAATGCGTCCATTATGCCCTGTATAAAAAAAGATTGCCTTTCAGGGATTCTGACCCTGAGTTCATAAATACTCTGGAACGTCTGGAAATTTCCAGAACACGCAGTTATAAATATAAAGGACAGTCATATTTATATGAATGCAGAAAATGCAGATACCAGTTCAGTAAAAATATGAAGGGGTATGAGAAAAGGTATATGTGCGGCAGATGTCATGGAAAATTCCTTTACAGAGGTACCGTCCAGCGGTGAACATAAAATGGCCGGGCTCAGATTGAACTGAGTCCGGCCGCTTCTAATTACTTATTCTCCTGACGTGAATCTTCTCTTAGATCATTATAGTATTGAACACTTGTCATTGCACCTTCGTCGACCATATTCGAATCTCTTAAATTCTCAGGTCTGCCCAGCTTTTTGACATATGGATCGCTTGTCCATTTGCCTGCCTGGCTGACGACGATATCGATTCCTTTATCAATACCTTTTTTAACTGTCTCTTTATTTTTAGTAAGGTACAAAACACCTGCGACTAACCCGACTGCACTGACCAACTTTGTTTTTCTTCCCATGGTTGTCACACTCCTTTTAGTAATAAATCACCTGATTCATTATCCGCTTATTTAATCTCATTATCTCATGTATCACTGTTCTTATCAAAATATTCTGATTAATAGGCGTTTTTACAAATGAATATCTTTTTTATAATTAAGTGATTATCACGCCGGGTAGAGTAGAAATGATGTGATGTAAACATATCCGATAGGAGTGATCTTATGAATAAAAAACATTATGATGTCGTTATTGTCGGTGCCGGCTCAATGGGAATGTCCGCAGGATATTACCTCTCCCAAAAAGATCTTAAAGTTCTGATGATTGATGCGAATGATCCGCCGCATTCCCACGGCAGCCACGGTGGTGACACACGTCTTATCCGCCATGCTGTAGGTGAAGGGCTCCAGTATATTCCACTGGCTTTACGCTCTCAGGAAATGTGGAACGAACTGCAGACGTATTCAGATGATGAGATTTTCAGACAGATTGGTATTCTTAACTTTGGATATAAAGGGTCTGAATTCCTCGAAAGGACTATAAAAGGTGCAAAGGAATATAATTTGGAAATTGAAACTCTGACGGCCGAAGAAATAAAGGAACGCTGGCCGGGACTTCATGGTGAAGATCTGGAGATCGGCTATTATGAGAAGAATGGCGGCGTCATCATGGGTGAAAATGCCATACGGACATACCGCCGTCTAGCACTGTCAAACGGTGCCGAACTGCTGGTTGACACCTCCGTCACCAGTATTCATCCGGAAGAGACACAGATCCGTATCGAAACTGAACATGACGGCTTTACAGCTGATAAGCTGATTTTATCTTCAGGTGGACATAATGGCAGAATGCTCAAAGACCTCGGCCTAAATTTAAAAATCCAACCATCCAGGAGAACCATCGCCTGGTTTGAAGCGGATGAAGATTTATACAGTTCAGAGCACTTCCCGGGCTTTATAGGACGCTCCAGATACGGCTCATTCTATGGATTTTCAAGTATCGATGGTACAGGTGTGAAGATCGGCCGTTATGACGGCACTGATGAAGATGACACAGAGCCTGAAGGGATGGACAGAAATTTCGGCTCATTTGAAAAGGATGAAGCTTATTTAAGAGACTTTCTGAATGCACAGATGCGGAGCGCCAATGGTAAGCTGAATAAAGGACTCGCATGCATCTTCACCAATACTCCCGATGAAGATTTCATCATCGACAAGCATCCCGATTACGACAATATTTATATTGCCGGCGGCTTTTCCGGCCACGGCTTCAAATATGTGCCGGTCGTAGGGGAAATACTGACCGATCTCGTTACCAGGGGAGAAACTGAGCATGATATTTCTTCGTTCTCCATTACGCGGGATGAACTTTATGAATGAAATATAAAAATCTGACTCATGTTGGGATAAAACGGCATGAGTCTTTTTATTGAATGAATAATCTTTTACAATATTGTATGGTTAATAATAAGAGTCAATA
>DEQG01000066.1:81788-84324 GCA_002360325.1 Salinicoccus sp. UBA3372
CCGGCAAGTGACAGCTCTTCCATGCTTTACATGCCTTGTATCAGCACGGCCCAGAAAGTGTCCATTATCAAGACCGTGTCGATTTTCCCTGACAATGCCGATCTGCCGACGACCCAGGGGAACATACTGGTGTCAAACCTGAACGACGGCAAACATATTGCCTCATTGGAAGCTTCTTATTTAACAAGACTCCGTACGGGAGCGATGACCGCTATTGCCACCGATAAGCTTGCCCGAAAAGACTCAAAAGTTCTTGGTGTGATCGGTACAGGAAGAATGGCTTTCGAACAGGTTCTTGGTGTTCTCGAAGTACGCAATATTGATAAAATATTACTGTTTAACAGAACTGAAAGCAAAGCTGAGACTTTCAAAAAGGATCTGCAAGATTTCGGGGTTAAAACTGATATCGAAGTAATCAGTGAAGTCGATGATCTCGTCGTTGAAAGTGATATTTTAAATTGTGCCACCCAGTCAAAAACACCGGTCTTTGACGGTTCCAGGTTAAACAATGGAACACATATCAACGGTGTAGGATCGTTCACTCCTGAAATGATTGAGATGGATATGGAAACTGTCAAAAGCGCAGACCAGATCTACCTGGATGATATGAGTGGTGCAAAAGAAGAGGCCGGTGAAATTATAAAAGCCGTCGAAGACGGTATCATTTCCTGGGATGATATCAAAGGAACACTCGTCGATATTTTTGACAAAGATCATTTGAGAAATTCTGATGAAGAAATCACATTATACAAATGTGTCGGTGCAGGATATTTTGATCTCGCTGTCGCAAACGGCGTCATGAAAATAAAGAACTTGAAATAAATATAAGGGAACGGCATCTGCCGCTCCCTTTCCGCTTTTAAACATTCACCGCTTTTATCTTTCTGGAAATGAGCACTATCGCTGTCATCACAAGTATTAAACCCGCTGATGCCAGACTCACATTCAGTCCTGTAGACACATCGCCACTCTCCATGAATATGCCGAAAAATGGCCAGATCAACACCAGGGGATAGAGCCAGTCACTGAAGAACCAGGCAAAAAATACACCGATAAGTGCTGCTGTTATTATTGCGATAATCGTCCATGTCAACTCACTCATTCCAAGCAGACTGTCTATATTGTAATTTGAGAAGACTGTAAATATATTTACAATTGAAGCAATCGCCACCCACCCGAAATATATGGAAAACGGCAGCCGGTCATACCAGTGATATGGTTCAGCTGAAATGATGGTGTGCATTTTAATCAATGTAAATAAGAGTAACAGTATGACTATTGTCGAAATGATCATCCACTGCTGGGTAAATACAACAATCCATATACCATTCAGAAGGAAATTTATAATCGGCCAGTATTTCAGCCTCTCTGTAATGAGGGATTGATCTTTTTTGGAAAAGAACAGTCTGATCATCCAGAAAAGTATTAATACATAAATCAGCCCCCAGATTGAAAATGCAAAACCAGCCGGCTGAATAATTGTCGAATTGTCATCTGCAACTTCTCCTACACTCGATCCTGCGGAGTAGTTCATAACAATCATGACGATGAAAGCTGTGAAATATCCGAGAACCCACTTCTTTTGCCGCGTCATTGACTCCCTCCACTCAATAAAAGACGGGAAGTGAAAAAACCGTTCACTCCCCGGAAAATGTTTTCTTATTCCGCTTTTGTTCCGGGCTTCATTTCATATGATTTTTCAATCATTTCATGTCTTTGACCGAGCTCGTCATCTGTCTTTTTGTCCCACACGGCGCCCCTTCTTTTCTTCACTTCTGGAACCATGGCTTCAGGGATGACATTTCTATAAGTCTTCGTTTCCCCGAGTACGACTTTCACAGCCGGTTCGATTACCTCTTCGGGGTCAAACTGCTCGTAAGGGAATGCTGCATTCTCGTAGTCGAAAACAGTTTCACTATTGTCTTCATGCCAGTTTTTCCATGCTTCAAACTCACGATCGTTGAAACCTGTCAAATACGGTCCGGGATTGATTGTCGCCACTTCTATATTGAATTCCTGCAGTTCCTTGCTCAATGATTCAGAGAAAGCTTCCAGTGCAAATTTAGAACCGCAATAAGGTCCTGACAGCGGATCTGCCATCAGACCGGAAACGGAAGAAACGTTTATTATCCGGCCTTTATTTTTCTTAATCATTTTACGGGCAAATTCCTGTGTCAGAAGTACCGGTGCGAATGTGTTAACTTCAAATTGATGTCTTAGATTCTCTTCCGGTATGTCCACGAGTGAACCGCCTTCTTTTATGGCTGCGTTATTGACCAGAACATCTATATCCCATGACCATGCTTTCTTCCGGTCTTTGGGATCCGTCACGTCCAGCTTCTCAATCTGCATAACCACTCCACGGTCATTCGCTTCTTTTTCGAGCGCTGATACCTGTGACATCACTTCTACACCCGCGATGACAGATTTGCCCTGTTCAGCCATTTTAAAAACGATGCCTTTACCAAAGCCTGTGCCTGCACCTGTAACGAGAATCTTTTCTGCAGTCATTTAAAGTTCCTCCTAAATATTTGAA
>DEQG01000066.1:84414-85798 GCA_002360325.1 Salinicoccus sp. UBA3372
ATTTCGCATATAGCATGGAGATATCATGACCCGGGGCTTACTAAACAGTACAGCAGCGACTACCTGCGATTTGAAATCGACGGTGCAAATGCCGCACATCAGTTTTTGAATACCCACAACATTACACCAGACCAGATCCAGCTTGTCTGGAATGTGATTGCTCTCCATACCACACCAGATATTACAGAGTATAAGGAAAGTGAAGTCGCACTGCTTTTCCACGGTGTCGGCATGGATGTCATGAGTGACAACTTCAATCAGTTTTCAGAGGAAATAAGAAGAGCGGTCACTCAGAAATTACCGAGAAATAATTTCAAAAACGATATAATCGAAGCATTCTGCAACGGCATCAGACATAAACCGGAAAACTACTTCCGGAAACATGAAAGAAGATGTCATCAAACATTTCGAGCCTGATTACTCGAACCCGAATTTCTGTACATGTATCATCAATTCCAAATGGGACAGCTGATTACACAGTAAATAAACTTCTGGATTTTTCTCCTGCGGCTTATTTTTAATGTCATTTTATATTTCTCTGTTCCATCCAGGAGATAATGTCGGGACTGAAGACCATTGGTTTACAGCGCAGTTCTTCTAAATTTTTCGCGTTGACCATAACTGCAATCTTTTTCATCTGATTAAAGAACTGTTCGACGAATTTTATCGTCTCCTCGACATCGTTTTCTGCAACATACTTGAGCAGTGTGTGGGACATTCCGACTGCACCGCCTCCTAGGGCAAGAGATTTCATCGCATCCAAAGGCGTCTTGATGCCTCCGCTTGCGAGTATTGTCATCTCTTTTTGGAACTCCTTTGACTCAAGAAGGGACTGAACAGTCGACATTCCCCAGCCACTGAGATAATCCATATCCTGCGTCCTGCGGCGTGCATTTTCAATCTCTGCGAAATTCGTACCGCCTCTGCCGCTGACATCAACGTATTTTATTCCTATCGTCTTTAATAACTGCAGCGTCTCCCTGCTCATACCGAAACCGACTTCTTTGACGATGACAGGGACATTCACACGGCTTAAAATATTTTCTATATTGGGCTGCCAGCCTTTAAAATCTCTATCACCTTCAGGCATGATCAGTTCCTGGGCGACATTCAAATGTATCTGCAGGGCATCTGCATCAATCATTTCTACAGCCATCTGTGCGCCTCCCAAAGATACATCTGCACCGACATTGGCAAATACAAGTCCGTCAGGATTCACTTCTCTCACAACAGAGTAGGATTCTGAAAGTTCCGGATGCCTGACAGCAGCATGCATGGAGCCGACAGCCATTGGAATGCCTGTCGCTGCGGCGACTTTACCGAGCTTTTCATTAATGGATTTCGTCCACTCGCTGCCCCCGGTCATTGCATTGATATATAAAGG
>DEQG01000066.1:85870-87017 GCA_002360325.1 Salinicoccus sp. UBA3372
TGATGAACAAAATGAACTTTGTCAAAATCGGATACCATATTTTGGGGCTTCTGATCCAGTGCATGTTGAACATGTTCATTTTTTCTCTGACTGCGTAAGTTAACTTCTTTTCTCATAAGGGACGTGCTCCTTCATCATTTATGTATCCTTTAAATATAAAGCTCACTTGTCACCATTGTAAACAAGCGAGCTTCCTTCAATTTTACTTACGGCGCCATAATTCATATGTGTGTTCATATTTGTTCTTCTTGTCTACAGGCCCTTCCTCTGTTTTAACGAGTTCAAACGGTTCATAATCAAAGTCTTTCGGAAAGTATGTGTCACCTTCGAAAGTATCGTGGATCACCGTTCTGTACAACTCGTCCACCTCACCTTCAAACATTCTGAACAAAGACTCGCCGCCAATGATATACAAATCCTCACCGTTCTTTTCTTCCAGCTCCAAAATCTCTTCTTTGGAATTGACGACGATGGCACCCGGTGCATCATAATCCTTTTGAGTGGTCAATACGATGTTTCGGCGTCCCGGAAGCGGCCTTCTCGGAATCGTCTCGTAAGTTTTTCTGCCCGTTACCATATCCCCGCGCATCGTCACCTTTTTAAAGAAACCAACGTCTGCTGGTAAACGCCATGGCAGCTCGTCACCTTTACCGATCAATTTATTTTCATCTTCAGCCCAGACAAATGCCAGCATCCAAATCTCTCCTTGTCTCTAAAAGATAGTCATATTTCTCTTTACCCGAAAACCGCACGGTTAATTTTAATATTTCCATCTTCTGTATATAAAAAGAAAGTGGGATAAACCCACTTTCAGCAATACTTACAGCGACAATTCCACATTTTCGAATTCATCGTCGTTCATGATTTTGATTGCCGTCGGATTGATTTTAAGCGCAACAAGGTGAGGGTTTTCTTTATTATCGAAAAAGTCCTTGTCCTGATTTTCCCACAGCCAGTTAATCGTCTCCTGATCTCTGATAACTTCGATTTCACCGTAATATTCTACAAACGCGTGATTCTTTTCATCATGGAAACCAAGCAATACAAAACCTTGCGGATTCTCTTCTATCTCATCAAACTTCGGAGATTCATCACTCGTTTTTGCGTAAAGTGTGATGCCGTCATTGTAGAACCACATGTAACGAGC
>DEQG01000066.1:87202-88808 GCA_002360325.1 Salinicoccus sp. UBA3372
GGACTGATATGTGTGTTTAAAGTATTCTTCGAATCTGAATCCGCAGCCTGAAACGATTTGTAATTGTCACAACCGGCTCCCAAATCGTTTCTGTTATTTCATAATCTTAATACGGTATGACATACATTCTTCCAGTGACGCATTTTCAGAATACCTCATGTTTTCATAGTCCATCGCACCGTTGGGGAAGTAAGCCGTCACTTTCAGACCCGCCTGTTTGCACATTTCGTGAATCTCTTCTGTTGTGTAGCATCTCAAATACTGGGTCTGCCCAGCTTCACTCTTACCTTCCTTCCACCATGTGTCCATCATGATGTTCTCTTCAAAATCATAGGAATACCTGCGGATAATAGCAGGATTGTTTGACGGGTCGGGATGCATCTCGATGCCATCTGCCTTCTTCCAATGCTCAGGCTGATAAATATCAATCAACGCACAGCCATCCTCGTCGAGCCATTGTTCAATATTGTTAAGCAGTTTCAATTGGGCCTCATCAGTTCCCACCCCGAAACCATCAATATAAATAATTGCATCAAATTTATCTGTGATTTGAACATCATAAAAACTGCCGTGAATGATATCAATGTTTCCCGGGTTATTTTCCTTAGCCGCTTCAGCCATCTCCTTTATGAGTTCCACTGTCGTCATACAGCTTACCTTTTGAGAGATTACACTTGCCAGACTGCCGTCCCATGCACCCAGTTCAAGCAGTGAATCAATCGGTTTGCCGATCTGCTCCATTATCTCATCTGACTGCACTTCATAATACGATGCATCAATTGCACTCATGTTTCCATATTGCATTTTATAAAATTCGTCTGCCCATTTACTTTTCATGTTAAATACTCCCATCATTTAATATGCGGTAAACCGGCTTTACTTCAGATTTCTTGTCCCCATGAAAAATGCCTCCTAAAAACAATTTCAGTATTTCAATCATTGTAACATGTATTTTCTCCGTTTCTGTGATATAAATAACGTAACAACTATTTTACGAAGTGTAAATTATACAGGAGGAAGCAATATGAGATTAGAGAATAAAGTAGCGGTTGTGACAGGTGCAGCGCAAGGGATGGGTGAGTCCCATGCACGTAAGTTATTAAGTGAAGGTGCTAAAGTCGTCATCACAGATTTAAATGAAGAGAAGGGCAGCGCTCTCGCTGAATCTCTTGGTGAAAATTCACTGTTCATCAAGCACGACGTAACGAATGAAGATGATTGGAAAAATGTCATCAGCAAAACTGAAGAAACATTCGGCCCGATAGGCATATTGATAAACAATGCCGGTATCAGCAGAAATAAATCCATCGCTGAAACAACAATGGACGATTATATGAGCATAGTGAACATCAACCAGGTATCCGTATTTCTCGGCATGAAATATGTTCATCCATCAATGATCAAAGCCGAAGGCGGATCTATCGTCAACATTTCATCCATCAACGGAATCGTCGGCGGAGCAATCGGCTATACAGATACTAAATTTGCAGTACGCGGCATGACAAAAGCTGCCGCCCTTGAATTTTCAAAAGATAATATCCGTGTAAACTCCGTCCACCCGGGCGTAATTGAAACACCGATGGTCAAAGAAGGGGATTCCTACGAA
>DEQG01000066.1:88907-90901 GCA_002360325.1 Salinicoccus sp. UBA3372
GCTTCAGATGAGTCAAACTACTCGACAGGTTCCGAGTTTATCGTCGATGGCGGATTGACTGCACAATAGAATCAGCGGTTCTTTACTTCAGTAATTTAATACAGACTGACAGCCCGGTCCAATTCTTACATTGGTCCGGGCTGTGTTATGATTATAATTATTAAATTTCAAAAAGAGGGATGATCATGGACAAACTTGACCCGAGACAACATCGTTCAAAAGAAAGCATGTATGATGCTTATCTGGATCTGCTTGCTGACAATGAAACCATCACATCTGTCCAGCAGTTATGTACAAAAGCAGGCATTACACGTCCGACCTTTTATAAGCAGTACAGTGATTTAGAAGCTCTGCGCCTCGATATCCACAATAACCTGCTGTCCAAACTGAAAAAGGCACTCACGATTAACAATCCCATCCCGATGGCTGACTATGAAGCTTCAAACGATCTTCCGGAAAATATGGTTTTATTATTCAAACACATATATCAGCACCGCTACGCATATGAAATACTGCTTGTCGATCAGCCGGATGCTTTATTCATCAACGATGTTAAATCCATCATCAGGCAGTTTATAACCGAGGGTATCCTCTATTCAAAAGCACAGGAACGCCTGACCCGGGTCAACCGCGACTTCCTCATCTCATACACCTCTGGCGGTTATACAGAGACAATTTTATGGTGGATAAAAAACAATTACAGTATGACTCCGGAAGAAGCTGCAGAAAGTTTATTCAAAATGGCTTTAAAAGGAACATACAGCAGCTAGCACGATTGCCCCCAATATGACATTTTCAGCAGCCTTTTAAATTATGGGCTACTTTTTTTATGCATTGATGGTTATAATATAAAATAAATACAAAATTGTTATATTATTCAAATAAAGGAGGGATTCTTATCAGTTTATTCGTACGGGGGTTTTTCAGAGGCGCTGCACTGTTTTCAATTTTTGTGCTTCTGTCGGTATGGAGCCTCTTCATCGGTCCGGCTGAAAACGTAAGATTCTTTCTTTATTATGGATTTATCGCTTTATTTTTAGGATTTGGCAGTGTGATATTCCTCATTCCTGATTGGAGTCTTCTAAAACAAAGCATCATAAATTATATCGCTATGCTGATCACTGTTTTTCCGCTTCTTCTGATCATCAATTATAATACTCTGACATTCACCACAGACATATCCGGTTCCTTTATCACCTTTAATATAATTCAGGTCATTATCCTTCTGATTACATACTCAATATCCAAAGCACTTAAATTATTCAGCAGTAATCTATATAATAAAGAAAGATAAACTCCATCAAATTAAAGGAGCGGAATAATGGCTAAAAAATTGGGTTTTACAGGGATTATCTTTTTGATATTATACTCTGTCATTACCTGGAGTGTCATAGCAGACCACGGGTGGATACAAAGATTTGATTATGCATTAATCGCTCTGATTCAGGACCAGATTACCGAAAGCGGGGCAGGCTTTGTATCCGTAGCGACTGACATTGCCGGGTCCCCCGTTGTTTTCATACTGACCTTGGCTGTCGTACTGACACTGCTTACTAAGAGAATGCATATCGCAGCTTTATGGTTCGGTCTCACCATCTATATATTCGCTTCATTTTTTATGGATACCATGAAAGCGGTCATCGGCCGCGAACGGCCGGATCTGCTTGTCATAACAATGGAATCTTCAATGAGCTACCCAAGCGGCCATTCAATCGCCTCAGTAATGCTCTACGGATTTGTGGGGCTCATACTCATACTGCTTTTAAATAAGCTTTGGCAGAAAATCCTCACCGGAGGCATTGCAGGCTTTATCATACTGTTCGTCATGACTTCAAGAATATATCTCGGCGTCCATTACCCGTCGGATACAATCGGCGGATTCACTTTCGGCATGGCAGGGATATTTATCTCAGTCAGCCTTTACCAGCTGGCACTGCCACATCTTAAAAAATGGATGAACCGTAAGAACTGGCACGACAAAAGTCCTGATTTAT
>DEQG01000075.1:0-6333 GCA_002360325.1 Salinicoccus sp. UBA3372
ATGTCCTGGTCAACCAGGGTGTTACCGGATTGTTTCTGGGGTTCTTATGGGATAAATACAGAAACATATGGGCACTGATCATCATTCACGGTCTGATGAATTTTCCAATTCAGCTGATTACGGGTTATTTATAGAAGAACCTTTTAACATGAAAAATGTTGGTGAATTTTTAAAAATATATTGAAATATTACCTCTTATGGAATATACTGAAAACAACAAACAGAAGGAGGACAAAAACCATGCTTAAAATCATTGCAGCGAAATCACACAACAAAGAATCGAATAGTGCCTCCCTTCATGGTTGTTTTTAAACACGATCATTAATGATGACCAATCCATACACATACAACAGGGGGAGGCGTATGCCTCCCAATTTTTATGCTTTATTTTAAGTGCGCACAAAAATGGTGTGCACTTTTTTTATTGCAAAATTCATTCAACATAAGAAAGTTGGTTAATCATGATTGATTTTATTTATAAATTAAAATGGTATTTTTCTGAACATAAAATGAAATATTTACTCATTGTCATACTGGCTGTAATCTCGAATTTCATGGAAGTGATTCCGCCGCAGCTGATCGGGCGGACAATCGACCTGATCAACACCGGTGACATGACGATTAAGACCATGTGGCTCATATTCTTGTTATTCATAGTGGTCATCATCAGCACTTATGTGCTGCTGTACTCATGGTTTTATATGCTGTTCGGCAGTGCATATGATATCGAAAGCATTTTGAGGATGAGATTGATGCAGAGGTTTTTAACGTTGTCACCAAGCTTTTATGAACAGAATAAGACCGGTGATCTGATGGCAAAGGCGACCAATGATATGCGGAGTATCAACAGGGCGATGGGATTCGGGATGATTACGCTGCTCGATGCGAGTACATTTCTCGCAACAATCGTCCTGGTCATGGCTTTCACCATCAATCTGGAACTGACATTTTTTGCGCTGCTGCCACTGCCGCTGTTGATTATCATTGAAGTATGTCTCGGCCGCATGATCAATAAGCGTCATACAGAAAGTCAAAAATCTTTCGGTGTGATGAATGATTCAGCGCTCGAGGTCGTTGAAGGTGTGAGGCTGACACGGAGCTATGTGCAGGAAGAGGCGGAAGCGGTAAGTTTCAAAGGAAAGACAAAAGATTATTTGGACAGGTTCATGAAAGTGGAAAAGCTGGATGCATTATTCCAGCCACTCACGATCTTTGTCGTTTCGTTAAGTTTCATCATCGCTTTCGGCTACGGCGCGGTACTGGTGAATGCAGGTGAAATGACGGTCGGGCAAGTCGTCACATTCAATATATATTTGAATATGCTCATCTGGCCGATGTTTGCAATGGGCATGCTGTTCAATATAATGCAGCGGGGCAATGCTTCACTGAACCGTGTTGAAGAAGTCCTCCAAACTGAAGATGATGTCATTGATAACGGTGATGGCCTTATGGAATCGAGCGAAATAGACTTTGAGCATGTGTCCTTCAGCTACCCCGCAAGCAGCCGTCAAAATCTGGACGGGGTCAGCATCCACCTGAAAGCTGGTGACACTTTAGGCATCGTCGGGAAAACAGGCAGTGGTAAAACGACTTTGATCAGGCAGCTGTTGAAAATGTATCCCCCGGGTACAGGCAGTCTGATCATAGACGGTATCAACATCACCAGGCTGAGTAAAAAAGAACTGAGACAGAGAATCGGTTATGTATCCCAGGAAAACATCCTGTTTTCAAGAACCGTCAAAGACAATATATTATTCGGCAATCCGGATGCTTCGGATGAAGAGCTGGACCGGGCAATAGAAGCGAGTGCATTTGATTCGGACCTTGCGCTCATGCCGAAAGGGCTTCAGACCATGGTCGGTGAAAAGGGAATCGCGCTGAGCGGTGGACAAAAGCAGCGGATATCCATAGCGAGAAGTCTGATCAAAGATCCGGAAATACTGATATTTGATGATGCACTCAGTGCCGTGGATGCGAAAACGGAACAGAGAATCATCAATAATATCAAAAGGGGAAGGAAAGAGAAAACAACCATCATAGTGACCCATCGTCTGTCTGCTGTCAGACATGCGGATGTGATTGTCGTGCTTGAAGACGGCAGAATCGCTGAGACGGGCAGCCACGATGAACTGGTTCAGAGTGATGGCTGGTATAGAAAGCAGAATCAGTATTATGAGACTGGCGGTGAAGAAAATGACTGAGATTAAAAGGCTGTTGAAATATTCTCTGGATTACAAGTGGTGGTTCATTGCGGGAAACATACTGATGGTCCTGATGGTATTCTTTCAGCTGCTCGGACCGCTGATCATCATGACAGTGATCGATGATCACATCAGGCTTGGAGAAGGCAATATAAATGTTGAAGCGGTCATCCGGCTTTTGATTATATATGCACTCATAAAACTGTTTCATGCAGTCGCCGCCTATTATGCCCAGATTATTTTGCAGTCTTCGGGCGCAAAAGTCGTTCAAAGTATCCGGCACCAGGTGTTCGAGCATATTCAAAAACTGCCTGTCAGGTATTTTGACAATCTGCCTGCAGGGAAGGTCGTTGCCAGAATTACAAACGACACTGAATCAATGCTTCAGTTTTTCACGTATGTGCTGCCGATGTTTCTTGTGAATGGACTGACGATGATTGCGATTACAGCCGCTATTTTCATAGTTAATATATACGCAGGCATCATCATGTTGATTTTTGTCCCGATTATTTTACTGTGGCTCATTTTATACAGGAAATACTCAAATGACTACAATCATATGAAACGTGAAAGAAACAGTGATATGAATGCTGCAATCAACGAGTCGATCAACGGCATGACGACCATTCAGGTGTTTAACAGAGAAGACCAGATTGAAGACGAGTTCAGGAAATTGAACGATGAATATACCGACAGTGCGACGAAGCTCGTGAAATTGAACGGTTTGTCAGGCGATAACCTGGCGGGTGTCATGCAGTCATTTGTCTTCGCTCTCATGGTCATCATATTTTCCCTTGCATTTTTAAGTCCGGCAGAAACACTGACTGTAGGGACGATGTATCTGCTGGTGGACTACATCACGCGCTTTTTCACCCCGCTTTATGAAATTGTCGGCCAGATTGAAATATTTGAACAGGCGCGTGTTGCAGCAGTGAAAGTTTTCGAGATGATCGATGAAGAGGAAGAAGTTGAAGACCAGGGCCGTCTTGAAAGTTTTGACGGCGGCATCGATTTCAGAAATGTGTCTTTCTTCTATAAAGAAGGCCATCTTGTATTGAAAGATATCAACTTGAGTGTGGACCGGGGAGAAACGGTCGGACTTGTCGGACATACCGGTTCCGGAAAAAGTTCGATTATCAACCTGCTTATGCGTTTCTATGATCCCACAGAGGGACGGATTTTATTTTCCGGCAGAGATACGAAGGAAATCAATAAAAAAGATTTAAGGAAAAATATATCGATAGTACTGCAGGATCCGTTCATCTATGCAGGCACACTCCTATATAATATACGTCTGAACAATGAGGACATATCAAGAGAAGCTGCCGAAGAGGCACTGCTGGAAGTCGGCGGCAGGGAGCTGATGAAAAAACTGGACGGGGGACTGGATGCCTGGCTGCCTGAAAGAGGGGCGACGCTGTCTCTAGGAGAACGCCAGCTGGTCTCGTTTGCAAGGGCGCTGGCATTCGATCCGAAAGTACTTGTGCTTGATGAAGCGACGAGTAATGTGGACAGTGAAACAGAGCAGCTGATCCAGCACGCGATGAAAGTGGTCAGCAGGAAGCGGACGACATTCATCATCGCCCACAGGCTCTCCACGATTCAGCATGCAGATCAGATCATCATTCTTGAAGAGGGTAATATAATGGAGCAGGGCAATCATCAGAGGCTGATGGGTATGAATGGTATTTATGCCGAGATGTTCAACATGCAGGTGACGGATAAGAATATGCCAAACGCATAAGTGGTGTAATATGTACACTAAATATCTGTGAATGACCTTGATTCATGTCAATTTAATGGTTAACATATAATTATAATGACATTGACATAACAAGGTCACTTGTTTAGTTAACAAAACCTTTTGATAGAACTATCGTTCTAGATATCATATATTATATTATTATCATTTTAACAGGGGCCGGTGAATCCGGCCCCTGTTTTTGTAAAAATTCCGCTATAATTATATTTCTTAACCATAATAATATATGGTATTCTTTTATATACACAGTTTACTGGAGGCGTGCTCAGTGAATAATCTTTTTAACAGAAATAAAATGCTGATTATTTTATTCGGGATCATCATTTTGATATTATTTATCGGCTTTTCGATGACTGACAGAGAATCAACGACCAAAGCCGAACAATTTACGGGTGACTCTGTTGCGGCTTCCCAGTCCATCATCGGTGCACCGGTTCAATTTGTATCCAATATTTTCAGCAACTTTACAGGCCTTTTCGGGGCTTCGAATGAAAATGAAGAGTTGAAGTCCCAGCTTGAAATGGTGCCTCAGATGTACTCTGACATTGAGCGGCTTGAAACGGAAAATGAGAAGCTCCGGGATGCACTTGAAGTCAGCTCTAAAAGAGAATATGACACCATCAATTCGAGGGTGATTTCCCGCTCCCAGGATCAGTGGCTGAACAATTTCACGATCGATAAAGGTGAGAATGACGGCATACAGGAAGGTATGGCGGTCATGACACCGGAAGGTCTTGCCGGCATGATCAAACGGGTCAACGGCAATTCAAGTTTTGTCGAGATGATTACGACGAATGTCTCTCAAAACAACCTGTCGGTTGAAATTCAGCATGAAGATGAAGCGGTGTACGGGGCAATCGATCACTATGACAGTGAAAGGGGACTGCTTGTCATAGATAATATAAAGAATAATGCCACGGTGGAAGCCGGTGACGCAGTATTTACGAGCGGTCTTGTCGGCGACTTTCCGGAAGGGCTCATTGTCGGCGAAGTCATGGAAGTTGAAAATGATGAGCACGGACTGAGCCAGAATGCCTACATCCAGCTTGCAAGCGACCCATCCGATATCGATGTCGTTTTCGTTCTGGAGCGGGACCCGGACTCAATGGGAGATTGATATGAGAATCATAGTGATATTCATTACGTCCCTTTTGTTGATGTACGGCGATTTTTTATTTGCAGAATTCAGTCCTTTTGAAATCAGCCAGCTGACAGTTTATACGGTCCCTAAATTACTGTTGATGTATATACTTCTTTTATCGATCTATGTCAACCCTTCAATCAGCAGTTTCATAGCAATCGTGTTCGGAATACTGATCGATGTTTACAGCGGTCTTGTCTACGGCGTGCATACTTTTGGCATGGTCGCTTTCGTATTTTTCATGCACACCGCATTCAGAGTGTTTTATAAAGACTTTGTTGCGATGGCTTTTGTCGTCCTGTCTCTGACATTTTTATATGATGCGTACATATATATCATTTACGGCATTCTCGGGCTTGTGGATGTGCCGGTGTTCGATTATCTGGCGCTCAGGGCGGTACCGAGCCTGATTGTCAATGCACTGCTTTTTGTGCTCGTATTCGTCCTCACTTTGAAGAGTTCGAAAGTGCGTAAAAACTTCCTGCCAAAACATTGACTTAAAGTCGGCGGGTTGCTATAATCTAGAAGTTGATGATTTATCAGACATCAACCGCACAATCATAGGTCAAAGTGACTTGTTCCACCTATGGATGGCGTGTCTTAATTAAAATCAGGAGGTGTAAGTATGTTTGCAATCATCGAAACAGGCGGTAAGCAGGTCAAAGTAGAAGAAGGCCAGACTATTTTTGTTGAAAAGATAGAAGCCGAAGAAGGTGCGACTTTTACTTTTGACAAAGTACTTTTAGTGGGTGGGGACAACGTTAAAGTTGGCGCACCGACAGTTGAAGGCGCAACAGTTTCTGCGAAAGTTGAAAAACACGGACGCGGCAAGAAGATCAGAGTTGTCAAATTCAAGCGCAGAAAGAACTACCAGCGTACACAAGGTCATCGTCAGCCTTATACAAAATTGACAATTGAAAAGATTGAAGCTTAATGATTAAAGTGAATATTCATGAAAATGATGATGGCCGGGTTGTCTCTTTCAATATGAGCGGTCATGCGGACTTTGATGAATATGGGAAAGACATTGTATGTGCCGGAGCTTCGGCAGTCGTTTTTGGAAACGTCAATGCCATCATATCCATGACGGATGCAGATCCGGAGATAGAGTTGGATGATGACGGCGGATACTTACAATTCAGTGTTGAAAATCCAAATGATGAGAAGCTGCAGACGCTTTTAGAAGCAATGATCATTTCATTAAAAACTATTGAAGAAGAATATAACGA
>DEQG01000075.1:6339-11719 GCA_002360325.1 Salinicoccus sp. UBA3372
TATATAAGAATAGAATATATGTGAGGTGAGTAACATGCTAAAGTTAAACTTACAGTTTTTCGCATCGAAAAAAGGGGTTGGGTCAACAAGAAACGGCCGTGACTCTGAGTCAAAACGTTTAGGTGCGAAGAGACAGGATGGTCAATACGTTTCAGGTGGATCAATCTTATTCCGTCAGCGCGGTACTAAAATTCATCCGGGTGAAAATGTAGGTCGCGGTGGCGATGATACATTATTTGCAAAAATAGACGGCGTAGTTAAATATGAACGTTTTGGTCGCGACAAAAAACGTGTTTCTGTTTATCAGGAAGCAAAATAATTTTGTTACTAAAAGCATCAGCTACTGCTGGTGCTTTTTATTTTGTAGGAATTTCTGGATGATATATTGGTATACAGTCTTTATATCAATGATATAATATTAAAGTAATTGAGGTGAAAATATGTTCGTAGATCAGGTCAAAATATTTTTGAAATCAGGTGACGGCGGCAATGGTCTTGTCGCCTACAGAAGAGAGAAATATGTTCCGATGGGCGGGCCGGCCGGCGGTGACGGCGGTGACGGAGCAAGCATTATTTTCGAAGTGGATGAAGGACTCAGAACGCTGCTGGATTTCCGCTACCAGCGTCATTTTAAAGCGAAGCGCGGCGAAAACGGCATGAACTCCAACATGCACGGTAAAAACAGTGAACCGCTCATTTTGAAAGTGCCGCCGGGTACTGTAATCAAAAAAGTTGAAGACGATGAAACGGTTGCGGATCTGACGACGCACGGCCAGCAGGCGGTCGTTGCGAGAGGCGGCCGCGGCGGCCGGGGCAACTCACGTTTTGCATCCAGCCGCAACCCTGCGCCGGACTTTGCAGAAAACGGTGAACCGGGAGAAGAATTTGAAGTGACACTTGAATTGAAATTGATGGCAGACGTCGGTCTTGTCGGTTTCCCGAGTGTCGGGAAATCAACCATTTTAAACAATGTATCGAGAGCGAAGCCAAAAATCGGTGCCTATCATTTTACAACGATTTCACCCAATCTGGGTGTGGTGCAGTCCGGTGACGGACGTTCATTTGTCATGGCGGATCTGCCGGGCCTGATTGAAGGCGCAGCAGAAGGTTCAGGACTCGGCCACCAGTTCCTGAGACACGTGGAAAGAACGAAAGTGATCGTTCACGTTGTGGATATCAGTGAGTCCGAAGGCCGTGATGCTGTCGAGGATTACCATACAATCAGACAGGAGCTCGGTGAATATAATCCGGCGCTGCTGGAACGTCCTGAAGTCATCGTCCTGAATAAGACGGATTTACTTGAGGATACGGAAGTCATCGATCTGTTCAAGCAGGAAATCGGGGAAGACAAAGAGATTTTTGCCGTTTCTGCAGCGACAAGTGACAATCTGCAGCCGCTCCTCTATAAAGTGGCGGATATTCTGGATGCAGGCGATGAAGAGGAAGTTGAGCTCGATGAAACTGAAGAGCGTGTAGTCTACCGTCATGAAAAAGATCCGGATGCATTCAAGATCAGCCGTGACGATGACGGTGCATACGTTGTCAGCGGACCGACGATTGAAAGAGTGTTCATGATGACAGACTTTAACAGAGATGCAGCAGTTCGAAGATTTGCCCGTCAAATGCGCTCAATGGGCATTGATGATGCACTTAGAGAAAGAGGCATCCAGGCAGGAGATACTGTGAGGATACTTGGCGGAGAATTTGAATTTGTAGAATAGGTGAGGAAATGTATCAGTATATTGAAGGTACAATTGAAACTGTATCCCCGCACAATATTACAGTCGATGTATCAGGTGTGGGCTATCTTATTCATGTCCCGAATCCTTTTCGTTTCGAAAAAGATAAAGGCAGTAGATTAAAAGTATACACAGAGCTGATCGTCAGAGAAGACAGCCATACTTTATACGGCTTTAAAAATATGGAAGAAAAGCAGCTGTTTCAAAATCTGCTCAGAGTGAAGGGCATCGGTCCGAAAAGTGCGCTTGCCATTTCGGCGGCAAGCACGCCGGATGAAGTGATCACAGCAATCGAAAATGAAGATCATGCCTACATGAGCAAGTTTCCGGGCATCGGCAAGAAAACCGCCAGCCAGATCATACTGGATCTGAAAGGCAAGCTTGTTGAAAGCGGCAAGCCGGCTGTATCCACATCGGATAACGATTATGTCAAAGAGGCGCTGCTTGCACTGGAAGCACTCGGCTACAGCAAGAGGGAACTTTCGAAAGTGGATAAGAAACTGCAGACGAAAAGTTTTGAATCCGTTGACGCAGCGGTGAAATCAGGATTGAAATTATTAGTTCAATAGAGGTGTTATTATGTCAGAGCATGATGACAGAATTTTAGATGAACATCAGATGGATGAGGACATGGAAATTGAAATGTCGCTCAGGCCGGAATATTTAAAACAGTATATCGGCCAGAATGCAATGAAAAATAATCTACAGGTTTTCATCCAGGCTGCCAAAATCCGGGAGGAGGCTCTGGATCACGTCATTCTGCATGGTCCGCCGGGTCTGGGTAAGACAACTTTATCCAATATCATTGCCAATGAAATGGAAGTCAATATCCGGTCGACATCCGGTCCGGCAATCGAAAGAGCGGGTGACCTCGCGGCGATATTATCGAGCCTTGAGCCGGGAGATGTTTTATTCATCGATGAAATCCATAGAATTCCACGCGCTGTCGAAGAGATTTTATATTCGGCGATGGAGGATTTCTTCATAGATGTCATTATCGGTAAAGGTGAAGAAGCGAGGAGTATCAGGATCGACCTGCCGCCGTTCACACTGGTGGGGGCGACGACGCGCTTCGGCAGTCTGAGCGCGCCGCTCCGTGACCGCTTTGGTGTGCAGCTGAGACTGGAATACTATGATGTGGACAGTCTGATTACGATTGTTGAGAGAACTTCTGAAATCTTTAATGTGGAAATTGATCCCGACAGTGCGGTTGAGCTTGCGAAACGGTCTAGGGGGACGCCGAGGATTGCAAACAGGCTACTCCGCCGTGTCAGGGACTTTTCAATCGTCAAAGAAGAAGAATCCATCTCGATGGAAACGACGAATCATGCGCTCAGCGTACTTGAAGTCGACTCGATGGGGCTGGATCCTGTAGACCACCGTATTATGAATACGATCATCGATACATATGGCGGCGGTCCGGTCGGTCTTGAAACAGTGGCTGTATCAATCGGCGAGGAAGTGGTTACCCTGCTTGATGTATATGAACCTTTTCTGATTCAGCAGGGCTTCCTTGAACGTACCCCGAGAGGACGCAAGGCGACGGGGAAGAGTTATGAATACTTTAAAGATGACAGCAAGTAGATTTGCTTTGGAAATGAGGAATGATTTTGAAGCTTGAGGAATTTGATTTTGATTTACCGGAAGAACTGATCGCCCAGACGCCGCTTAAAGACCGCTCAAGCAGCCGTCTGCTGGCGCTGGACAAGACTGACGGTCAAATTGAAGATAATACTTTCAATGATATTTTGAAATATTTTAAAGCGGGCGACGTTCTCGTATTGAACGATACGAAAGTGCTGCCTGCCCGTTTGTACGGCGCCAAGGAAGATACCGGCGCAAAGATTGAGATGCTTCTACTGACTCCGGTGGAAGACGGATATGAAGTGCTGATCCGTCCCGCGAAAAAAGTTAAAGTGGGCACGAGAGTCGTATTCGGCAATGGCGAACTCGTCGCTGAATGCACCGGTATTTTCGATGAAGGCATCCGTCATATGAAACTGCATCATGAAAGTATTCTGGAAAATGTTCTGGATAAACTTGGAGAGATGCCGCTCCCGCCGTATATTAAGGAAACGCTGGAAGACAAAGACCGATATCAGACGGTATACGCGAAAGAAACAGGTTCTGCAGCTGCACCGACTGCCGGTCTTCATTTTACGAATGAGCTGCTGGATGAAATCATGAATGCAGGTGTCAAAATCGTGACGGTTACGCTGCATGTGGGTCTTGGGACTTTTCGTCCGGTCAGCGAGGAAACGATAGAAGACCATAAAATGCATTCGGAGTACTATATGATGTCGGAAGCTGCAGCCGAAGTACTGAATGCGGCGAAGGAAAACGGCGGCAATATCATCAGTGTCGGAACGACAAGTACAAGAACGCTTGAAACCATCATGGGTAAATATGGTACGTTCAAAGCATCCAGCGGTTTTACGGATATTTTCATCTATCCGGGATTTGAATATAAAGCGGTGGACGCACTCATCACAAATTTCCATCTGCCTAAATCTTCACTCGTCATGCTGGTCAGCGCTTTCTGTTCCAGAGAAATGATTTTAAATGCTTATCAGCATGCTGTTAACAACCAATATCGTTTCTTCAGCTTTGGAGATGCGATGATCATTCATGGAGGTGCCGTCGATGGCAATTCGTTATGAACATATTAAAACATGTAAACAGACCGGCGCACGTCTGGGTAAACTGCATACACCGCATGGTGTAATCGACACTCCGATATTCATGCCTGTCGGTACGCTTGCAACCGTAAAGTCCATGACACCGGAAGAGCTGGCAGACATCGGCAGTCAGATCATTTTATCGAACACTTATCACCTGTGGCTCCGTCCCGGCAGCGATATCATCAGGGAAGCCGGCGGACTACACAAGTTCATGAACTGGGACAGTCCGATCCTGACCGATTCCGGCGGATTCCAGGTATTCAGTCTGAGCGATTCCCGCGAGATTAAAGAAGAGGGCGTTCATTTCAGAAGCCATCTGGATGGTTCCAAGCTGTTTTTAAGTCCGGAAGGTGCGATGGATATCCAGCACGATCTCGGCTCCGACATCATGATGTCATTTGATGAGTGTCCGCCGATTCCTGCTGAATACGGCTATGTCAAAGATTCACTTGAAAGGACCTCAAGATGGGCTGAAAGAGGGCTTGAACACCATTTGAAAAAAAGCCATGACAAACACCAGGCACTGTTCGGCATCGTTCAGGGCGGAGAATATGAAGATCTGCGTGCCCAAAGTGCCAAAGATCTTGTGAGCATGGATTTTCCCGGCTATTCGATCGGAGGACTTTCCGTCGGTGAACCGAAGCCGGTAATGTACAGAATGCTGGAACATACAATTCCTTTACTGCCTGAAAATAAACCACGTTATCTGATGGGCATCGGCTCACCGGACGCACTCATTGAAGGTGTCATCCGCGGTGTGGACATGTTTGACTGTGTCCTGCCGACGAGAATTGCACGGAACGGCACGACGATGACATCACGGGGCAGAGTAGTCGTTAAGAACAAAAAGTTTGAGAGGGATTTTACACCGCTTGATCCGAATTGTGACTGCTATACTTGTAAAAATTACAGTAAAGCCTATCTTCGTCATCTGATCAAAGCGAATGAAATACTCGGACT
>DEQG01000005.1:0-39168 GCA_002360325.1 Salinicoccus sp. UBA3372
CTTCTGAATCTGTATCAGTCTTCTTTTGTCACTTCGAACACGAGGTGGTTCAATTCGGGAACGACGAGTTTTTCCATTGCCAGTTTAACAGCACCGCTTGAGCCCGGCATCGAAATGATGATCTGGTTGGCATGCGTACCTGCGACCGCTCTCGAAAGGATACTTCTTGAGCCGATGTCTTCTGTGTAACTCAGCATACGGAAAATTTCTCCGAAACCTTCAATTTCCTTATCGAAAAATGGTCTCACCGCTTCAATTGTCACATCTCTTTTTGCAATGCCTGTCCCCCCTGTTGTGATTACCGCATCTACACCTTTATCCAACATGGCGGAAACAGCTTTTGTAATCGATGCTGCATCATCTTTGACAATTTTGTAATTATCTTCATCGATCACTGTGTTGATATCTGCCAAGTATTCCTGGACAAGCCTGCCGCCTTTGTCAGTTTCTACAGTTCTCGTATCACTTACAGTAATCACCGCAACATTAATATCACGGTCAATTCTTTCAACTATGCTCATTTATATTCTCCTATCCGAATAATTGATTCACTATGGTTCTCGCTTTATTCGTCTGGTCTGCCCCATGGATCAATAAACGACCGTTATTGAAACTCACGATACGATAGTCGTCATATTTGAACTCGACAAAATACGGGGTTTCATTCATCGATATATTGTGTGTCGCCAGAGCTTTCACCACAATATCCTTCGTCAGGCGCTCATCTATATACTGGACGGTATCCCTGCCGCACAAACGCATGGACATCTGGGTGCTGCCAGCCGCTTCCAGCTCAGGAAACTCACGGGTCCCGCATGTCGGACATTCTGAATCAGCCATACCGTCTATCTTGAACTTCATATGATCCATGTCCCATGTGTTGCCCATCCGCATATAATACGGCGCTTCAAACTGCCCGATCATAATTTTGAAAGCAGTTGTGACCTGCTCTGATACCGCCATATGCACTGCCGGAGAAATTACGCCTGCAGTGTCGCACGTTAAAGTCGCCGTCGGCAGCACCGGTACCATGCATCTGTAACACGGGGTCCGGCCCGGTACGAAACCACAGCTGGAATATGACGCTTCCACACATGCTGCATTCACCCATGGTTTGTTCAGCTTGAATGCAACATCATTAATCATCATCCTGGTATCGAAATTGTCCGTACCGTCCAAAATGATATCCGCTTCTTTTGCGAGCGACTCCATCAAAATGGCATCTGCATGGGCAATATGTGTTTCTATTTCCATATCACTCCTGATATCTTCAAGGCGTTCTTTTGCTGCGATGACTTTAGGAACTTTATTAGCAGCATCATCTTCAGTATACAACGTCTGTCTTTGCAGATTGGACATTTCCACATAATCCCGGTCAATCAGAATAATCTTTTCGACACCCGCTCTCGCCAGCATTTCGCCTGAAAGCGAACCAAGCGCCCCCACCCCGACGATGAGTACCGTACGGGATTGGATGAGGCGCTGTCCTTCACTGCCTATTTTATTGAATAAAGTCTGTCTTGAATAACGATTCATTATATTCACTCTCTAAATACTATTTGCCTTAACTTTACTACGCAAGTAGAGCATTGTAAACAAAGCGATCACGCAGGCCCCCGTCAGAAGGTGGAATGCGAGCATATATGTGCCTGTCGCTTCGAAAGTCGACTGCATCACAAGTGGCGGGAAGAATCCGCCGAGTCCGCCCATCATGGCTACAAAACCATTGGCGATTCCCGACTGCTGGGCGAAGTACATCGGTACGAACTTAAATACAAGACCATTCCCGATACCTGCGAATATTGATGTCAATAAACAACCGATGGTGAACATGAGCAGGCTTTCATAAGTAAATGACAGCAGCAGACCTGAAATTGTCAGACCGACAAAAGAAATCATTACCATTGTTATCGGATCGAATTTATCACCGAGCATACCGCCAACCGGTCTGAGCAATGTGGCAATGACTATGAATCCTGCTGTTCTGAATCCGGCATCCGCTGTGGACAGTTCAAAAAATGTAACCAGATAGTTCGGCAGGAAAATACCGAATGCAACGAATACACCGAAAGTGATGAAATACCAATAGTTCAGGAAGTAGAACCTGTAATCAGACATTGCTTCTTTAAACTGCTTTCCCAACGGAAGATTGACTTTCTTTTCACCTTTATCTCCCAGGAAGAACTGAAGGAGTGCAAAAAGCGCAAGGATAATCAAATAAGTTTGTACAGCTGTCTGCCATCCGCCCAGCATACCTGCAAGTACAGGCGCACCAAAGCTTGTGACCGCTGTACCAATGTTACCCATACCATATACACCGTTTACAAAACCATGCTTATTCTTTTCATAGTATTTAGGCAGGGCAGTCACACCGATACTGAACGTCGCTCCCCCGATACCTAAAAACACTGCTGCGATAATTAAATCTGTCGTCGTCGTCGCTATACTTAAATAGAAGACTGGAATCAGTAGAAAGATGAAGCTCGCCAAATAGACCAATCTTGCTCCGATTCTATTCGTCATAATACTGAATGGTATTCTCAAAATTGAACCCAGTATCGTCGGTAAAGCGATGATCAATGCCTGTTGCGAAGCCGCTTCAGGAATGTCTTTCACAATTTCCGGAAATAACGGTGCGAGCAGTGTCCACACCATAAATCCAACCAATAAACTGAATGTTTGAAGTAATAACTGCTTTTTTCCCATAGTCTCTGACATACGATCAACCTCACTAGTTTGTGATTTCATTTACAATCATTATAAAACGAATCAGAAAGCGTTGAAAGAGGGAAATCCCTATATAAACCCGGTTATTCTACAATTAATGTATTCACTTGTTCCAGTAAAACTTCTTCATCAATTTCCTTTAGCATCTTTTCCGCCATATCAAAAAGTACAGCCTCTTCTTTGACCATATGTACCATCAAAACCTCATACGCTTCCATCACATCTCCCACCATGTCATGCATAGTACTGATATCCATTTCTGTAGAAACCTGTTCGGAATGATGCAGAAAATGGTCGATATAAGAATCTATCTCTGCATGTTCTTCTTCTATTGATAATATCGGACCTTGTTCATAGCCGATATATACACCGAGCATCGGGAAAAAATACTTTTCTTCTTTTTCCTGATGTTTCTTCAAAGGTACACGGAATGCCTTCAGTTTCTCTCTGATTTCCTTGATCGCCATCATGCCTTCAAGACGGCTGTAAACATCTTCATTTTCAAACTTCAGTACAAATTGGAACCACTCATTCATCAGATGTCTGATATAATGATGTTCATTTTCTAAAACACGGAGAGCCTTCACTTTATATTTGAATTCATTAGTCTTCATGGATATCCATCACCTATCATTAAATATCGAAAAGCTTCTTTTTAACAGCATACTCCACCAGCTCCGGCCTTGATGATAAATCCAGTTTATCCATGATTCTGGATTTGTGCGCCTCTACGGTTTTAACCGAGATATAGAGCATTTCAGCGATATCCTTATTGCCGTAGCCCTTCGCTACGAGAGGAAGAATCTCAAGTTCTCTCTGGGTCAGTATGTTAAACGGTTCTTTGTCGTGTTCCAGTGTCTCATCACTGCTCACGAACTTTTCAAAAGAATCATTCATCAATACGGGGTCGATATAGCGCTCACCTTTGGCAACCGTTCTTATTGCACGGATCAGTTCATCGTCCGGAGAATTTTTCAATATATATCCAAGTGCACCGCTTTTAAAAGTATGTGTGATATATTCCTCATCATCGTACATGGTAAGTATCAAAATTTTCACATCCGGGAATACTTCATGAATCTTACTTGCTGCAAACAGCCCCGATTCACCAGGCGGCATGCTTAAATCGAGCAGAAGAACATCGGGAGAGAGTTCCTTCACCTTTTCAAAAGCCTGCTTTCCATCTGCTGCAGTACCTACCACTTCCATATCATCCTGATAATTGAGCAGCATCGTAAAACCTGTTCTTACAACAGCATGATCATCGGCAATCACTAATCTCATACAATACTCTCCTCCACTGGGATAAACCCTTCCACTTTCGTGCCCACACCCGGCTCACTGTGGATGTGCAGAGTGCCATTGACACTGCTGATTCTTTCCTGCATGCCAAATAAACCGAGACCGGAACCTTTCGGATCATCCTCCATGATAAAGCCATTGCCTTCATCCCTGATTTCAAAATGGATGTGCACGGCATTAAAGGATAAGACTTCCTGAAGTTTGACTGAAACTTCATCATCTTCCGAATATTTGGCCGCGTTGAATACAGCTTCCTGTATCACACGGTAGACCACAGTTTCTATTTCCGGCTGGTATCTTTGACGTTTGAGGTTGGTGTCGAAATCAATCAGAATGCCGTACTGTTTTTCAGTCCATTTGAAGTGTGTTTTGAGAGCAGCTTCAATACCCAGATCATCAAGGCTTGCAGGTCTCAGTTCCACTGAGATATTCCGAACGTAATCCAACAGATAGCTGAGTGTATCTTCGGAATCTTTTATTTTTTCATCTAATTCTTCACGGTCCAAAGTATATTTGAACAATCGCATTTCAAGCAGCAGATTCAAAAGCTCTTGAGTGACTCCGTCATGTAAATCCCTCGAAATTCTTTTTCTTTCATTCTCCTGTGCCTGGATGATTCTTTGGGTCAACAGTTTCTGATGTTCAAACTCCTGCTGTTTCATAAGTTCTGATAAAGGATTCAAAGTGAAGACGCTGATGTTGTTTTCATGATCGATCTGCTGGAAATTCGCAACATATGCAACTTTCTCGCCGCTATGGGTGCGCATATAGACCTGAAATGTCAGTTTTTCCTTGGACAAAAGGAAGCAGTTACTGCAGTCGTAACTGCCGTTATTGCCCACACCTAAACAATGACCGCAAATATTAATAAATTGATTGCGGTCATAATCTCGTTCGTCTAATGTAGTTTGTGCTTCTTCATTCATATAGACAATTTCGCCATGTCTGTCTACGAATATGATCATCTCTTTAGATTGGTGAAACATCGCTTTTAAGAGCGATGTCAAGTCCTGTGTTTTCATATAGCCATCATCTCTTTTAATATTTCTATGCGTAATGTTTCTTCCACATCTGTTTTTAATGCTTCGTATTTCGATTCGCTGATCTGACCTGGTTGCCTATTCCCTAAAACAAGTACACCCACAACTATTTCATCATCACTCCAGATTGGCATTGCAACAAAGGATTCCACTTTTTCGAAATATAGGATAGGATAGCGCAACAGGCCCTCATTGTCATATATCTTACTGACATCCTGGATGACCAGTGACTTGCCCGTTTTTAAAACCAAACCGGGTAAACCGGCCCCTTTTCTGATCTCCATCCGTTTCCAGCGCTGATTTTCACTGCCAAAAACATATTTCCATTTAAAGGTGAAATTTCCACGGCTGTTGGTAGTGTCAGTCAAAGCAATGATTTCAAATCCATACTTCTCTTTTAAGCTTTGCAACGTGTCTCTGATTGATTGATTCATATTTATCTCCCACCAAAACTTTAATCAATCGCCTATTTGTGCTTACGGTAGACTACATAACTTCTACCAACATAGTTGAACGGTAAGCTCCATGCATGTACAAGTCTTGTTGCAGGCCAAAGGGCAAAAATCAGAAATGCTGAAAGTACATGAATTTTAAATGTAAGTGGGACGTCTGACATAATAGCTGCATCAGGTGAAAATGTTGCCAGTCCTCTTACCCACACTGAAATGGTCTGACGATAATCAAAATCTGTAACAATATTATTTGTAACCAGTGTAGCATATACACCTATAAAAGTTATAAATAACAGCAGGAAGTTCACTATCATATCTGAAGCTGAACTTAAACGGCGGATGGATTTGTTTGTTATTCTGCGGAACGTCAGTAAAAACATGCCGATCAGCAAAACAATCCCGAAAAACCCGCCTACATAGACCGCACCGAGGTGATAAATATGGTCATTTACACCGATGGCGCTCAACCAGTGCGCCGGTATGAACAATCCTACAATATGGCCGAAAAACACTGGTATGACTGCAAAGTGGAACATGATACTGCCAATCATCAATTGTTTCTTTTCAATAAATTCACTTGATTTCGCCGTCCAGCCAAATTGGTCGATTCTATAACGCCAAATATGACCGACGATAAAAATAGCGATACATAGATAGGGAAAAATCACCCACAAGAATTGCTCAAGCATTTTGCTCGCCCTCTTTCATAGACTCATCTACACATGCTTTAAAAGTTTCCCGTAAACCTTTAATCAAGTTAAAATACGGACTTTTATTTCTCTCCAAGGCCTGGATCATATGATATGTACCGTCTTCCAACACCATGATCAGAAGGGTCAGACTTTCCTCTGCCCGTTCGTCACCCTGCCATTCTGCTGCATAGAGGAATTCAAGCATCAACGGCAGATAGTCACTCAGCTCATTATCCGGCATCTTCAATCCGAACATTTCATACAATACTTTCAATTTGGCCAGCATCTGGCCACGTTCTTTTTGTTCTTCAAATTTAAAGTATGTCATATAAAGATTTGTATCTCTGTCAAAATCAAATGTCTGGGTGTAGACCTGCTGGATATCGTCGAGACTGATATCATGCATATCTTCCCAGTATTGCTTTATATAAGGAAAAGCTGGATGGGACGGATCGAACGCCCCATCAAATTCTCTTGGATGAAAATCTATTTTCCTTGGAAAAGTTAATTGATTTGAGAAAAATCCAAATGATTTTTTATATTTATACACTTCATCGAGATTAATCACGCCAAATTCCCCCATAGAAATTCTCTTCATAAATTTCTTTGCCGGTCTTATTGTTTGTAGTTGCAGCCATTACCGGTCCACAGCCATCACAATCGTCACCGCCAAAACCGTAGCCTGTCGAACCTTGTGCACGGTAAGGATCTGTATACTGCTCACGGTGGGAAGTCGGTATTACAAAGCGGTCTTCATATTTTGCGATTGCCAGCAGACGATACATCATCTTTGTTTCGTTGGCTGTCATGCCGACACGGTCCAATCTGCTTTCATCAAAATCTTTGCCGCTTGAAATTGCTCTCATATACTGACGCATCATTGCCATTTTTTGAAGTGCACCTTTTATGGCTTCGGTGTCACCGGCTGTCAGCATGTTTGCAAGGTACTGTACCGGGATTCTCATCTCATCAATCGCAGGGAATATTGCATCCGGATTTTTGATTGAGTCTTTACCTTCAAAATAGTTCATGATCGGGCTTAGCGGCGGGCAGTACCAGACCATTGGCATTGTACGGTATTCAGGGTGAAGCGGGAATGCAAGCTTGTACTCCACTGCCAGTTTATATACCGGTGAGTTTTGTGCCGCTTCAATCCAATCATTGGAAATACCGTCTTTTTCTGCCTGAGCAATAACCTCAGGATCGTTAGGATCAAGGAACAGATCAAGCTGGGCTTCGTAAAGGTCTTTTTCATCTTCTACAGATGCTGCTTCAAGTACACGGTCGGCATCATACAGAAGAACGCCTAAATAACGCATTCTGCCTGTACATGTTTCAGAACATACAGTCGGCAGACCCGCTTCGACACGCGGAAAACAGAACGTACATTTTTCAGCTTTGTTCGTTTTCCAGTTAAAGTATACTTTCTTGTAAGGACAGCCGGTCATACAGTATCTCCAGCCGCGGCATGCTTCCTGGTCAACAAGAACGATACCGTCTTCGTCACGTTTGTACATTGCACCTGATGGACAGCTGGCTACACAGCTCGGGTTCAGACAGTGTTCACACAGTCTAGGCAGATACATCATGAACGTCTTTTCAAAGTTGAATTTGATTTCCTCTTCAATTTTTTGAATGTTAGGATCCTGAGGACCTGTGATGTGTCCGCCTGCAAGGTCGTCCTCCCAGTTCGGGCCCCACTCCAAGTCCATTTTTTCACCTGATACTACTGAATGTGCAGTAGCAACAGGGCTGTGTTCACTTTCTTCTTTGGTGATCAGATCCTGATAGTTATAAGTCCACGGTTCGTAGTACTCTTTCATTTCTGGCATATCAGGGTTGTAGAAGATTTTACCTAAAGCGATCTTTGATAATTTAGTACCGCTTTTCAGTTCCAGACGGCCGTTTTTAAGTTTCCAGCCGCCCTTATAGTGTTCCTGGTCTTCCCAACGCTTCGGATAACCGATACCGGGTTTCGTCTCCACGTTGTTGAACCACATATATTCTGCACCAGGTCTGTTCGTCCAGGTGCTCTTGCAAGTAACACTGCACGTATGACATCCAATACATTTGTCCAGGTTCATCACCATTGCAATTTGCGCTTTAATCTTCAAGCCAATTGACCTCCTTCATTTTTCTTACAGCTACGTACACATCTCGCTGGTTACCAATCGGGCCGTAATAGTTGAACCCGTAACTTATCTGGGCATAACCGCCCACCATCTGGGTGGGTTTCATATGAATTCTCGTCGGTGCGTTGTGGCTTCCGCCTCGTGTATCTGTAATTTCCGACCCAGGCACTTCGATATGCTTATCCTGGGCATGATACATGAACATCGTACCTTCCGGCATTCTGTGTGATACTACCGCCCTTGCTGCGACGACACCGTTCCTGTTGTAGACTTCCAGCCATTCGTTGTCATCAATGTCATGTCTTTCAGCATCGATATTGGAAATCCAGACTGTCGGTCCGCCTCTGAACAATGTCAGCATGTGCAGATTATCCTGGTAGGTGGAATGAATATTCCACTTTCCGTGCGGTGTTAAATACCTTAAGACTAATGAATCCACTCCGCCTTTGATCTTCTTGTCTTTCGAACCGAATACCATCGGCGGCAGAGTCGGTTTGTAGACCGGCAATGCTTCCCCGAACTGCAGGAACATGTTGTGGTCGATATAGAATGACTGTCTGCCGGTCAGCGTTCTGAACGGAACCTCACGCTCAACGTTTGTCGTAAATGGATTGTATCGTCTGCCCTGCTTGTTGGAGCCGGGAAACACCGCTGTAGGAATCACTTCACGCGGCTGTGCTGTAATATTGTTGAAAGTAATCTTTTCATTTTCTCTTGCACTTGAAATATCCCTTAATTCCTGTCCGGTCTGTTCTTCCAGGTCTGCATATGACTTCTGGGATACTTCACCGTTCGCACATGATGACACGTGCAGAACGACATCAGCCGCCCTTCTTGCAGTATCCATCTTCGGCAGTCCATCCTTGATCGATCCATCTGTGTAGATTCCATTCATGGATTTAAGTTCTTCATACTGCTCGGTGACATCGAAGGAAACACCGTGTGCACCGATTTTACCCCTGAAGCCCGGCCCCGCCGTAATAAACTTATCGTACACTTGTGTAAAGTCTCGCTCTACGAGTTTCATCGCCGGCATCGTCTTGCCCGGAATCGCTTCAATTTCACCTTTTGACCAGTCTTTGACCAATCCGAGAGGCTGTGAAATCTCCTGCGCCGTATCGTGTGCCAGAGGTGATGTGACCAAGTCTTTATATTTACCTGGCAGGTGCTCCTCTGCCATATCCGTAAACCCTTTAGCCAGATCACGGAATATGTTCCAGTCTGATTTGGACTCCCATAACGGATCGACTGCCGGGTTGAACGGATGGATGAACGGATGCATATCCGTACTTGAAATATCATGTTTTTCATACCATGTGGCAGCAGGTAATACTATGTCCGAGTAAATCGGTGTTGCCGTCATTCTGAAATCTATTGAAATAAGTAAATCCAGTTTCCCTTCAACATCTTCGCCCCACTCGACCTCTTCGGGTCTGAAGTCCTCATTCGGGGATGCCAGCAGACCACTTTTCGTACCAAGCAGATGTTTCATGAAGTATTCCTGCCCTTTGGCTGAAGAGGATATTAAGTTCGAGCGCCATACGAATAATGTTTTCGGATGGTTTTCAGATGCCGTCGGATCTTCGACTGCAAATTTGGTCTCTTTATTTTTCAGCTGCTCGACTGCAAGGTCGATTACCGCTTCATCCGAATCATCGCCTTTTGCTTTCGCTTCCTCATAGAAATCAAGACTGCTCTTATTGAACTGAGGGTATGAAGGCAGCCATCCAAGTCTTGCTGCCAGCACGTTATAGTCGGCCGGATGTTTGTACTCTATATCTTCTGCAGTCGGTGACTGAAGTGTATCCGCTCCGGATTCTTCATATCTCCACTGCTCTGTTGCAAAATAGAACCAGCTTGTCGCGTTTTGCTGACGCGGCGGCCCCTGCCAGTCTTTGGCGAATGCAACATGACCCCAGCCCTCATATGGACGGACTTTTTCCTGTCCGACATAGTGTGCCCAGCCTCCGCCGTTTTTACCGACACAGCCGCACAGCATGACCAGATTCAGAATCGCTCTGTAAATGGTATCTGAGTTGAACCAGTGGTTGATGCCTGCACCCATGATGATCATCGAGCGGCCGTCAGTGTCCACCGCATTCTGTGCAAATTCACGGGCAATCTGTACTACCACCGATTGCTTGACTGATGTAATCTTCTCCTGCCATGCCGGCGAGTAGACTGACTCTTCATCGTCATAGCCTTCAGCTTCGAACTCAGAATCGAATCTGTTTACACCGTACTGTGACAGCATCAGGTCATAAATCGTTGCTGCATATTTCGTTGTGCCGTCAGCCAAAGTGACTTTTTTCGCCATGATCGGACGGGTGAATGTGCCGTTGCCGCTGTTATCAAAGAATGGAAATTCGATATTGATCTGTTCACCTTCGAATTTTTCAACGGACATCGCAGGATCTATTGCCGAACCGTCATCCCGTTTTAAATTCAGGTTCCACTTCTTGCCTTCTTCCCATCTCTGCCCCATCGTGCCGTTCGGTGCAACCATTTCTCCGCTGTTTTCATCGAGTATAACCGGTTTCCAATCCGCATTTTCACTTTCAATGCCCAGATCACTTTCTCTAAGGAAACGTCCTGCTTTCAATGAATCCTTGAAATCATCCAGAAGAATCATAAAAGGCAGATCCGTAAATTTCTTTGCATAATTGATGAACATCGGTTCTTCACGCTGATGGTAGAATTCGTCCAGTATTACGTGAGTCATCGCCTGTGCCAGTGCCGCATCCGTTCCCGGGTTCGGCGCCAGCCAGTTATCCGCAAACTTGACGTTTTCTGCATAGTCAGGTGCAACGGATACTATTTTCGTACCTTTATAGCGGACTTCAGTCATGAAGTGCGCATCCGGAGTTCTTGTGAGTGGTACGTTTGAACCCCACATCATTAAGTAATTTGAGTTATACCAGTCCGCTGATTCAGGTACATCCGTCTGGTCTCCCCAAATTTGCGGCGAAGCATTCGGCAGGTCAGCATACCAGTCGTAGAAACTCAGCATCTCTCCGCCAATCAGGCTGATGAATCTGGACCCTGCTGCGTAACTGAGCATACTCATTGCAGGAATTGGCGTAAAACCTGCGATTCTGTCCGGGCCGTGTGTTTTAACCGTATAAATCAACTGGGCCGCAATAAGCTTTGTTACATCTCTCCATGTCACTCGTACATGGCCGCCCATGCCCCGGGCCTGTTTATATGATTTTGCCTTTTCCGGATCTTCTATGATGCTCCCCCAGGCTTTGATCGGATCTCCGTGTTCTTCAAGTGCATTTTGCCATAAACGCCATAACTTTCCACGCATGTATGGAAACTTAATTCGCATCGGACTGTATTCATACCATGAGAATGATGCACCGCGAGGACATCCTCTCGGTTCATATTCAGGCATGTCCGGACCGCATGAAGGGTAGTCCGTCTGCTGGTTTTCCCATGTAATGATGCCGTTCTTGACGAACACTTTCCATGAACATGAGCCGGTACAGTTTACACCATGAGTCGTTCTGACAACTTTGTCATGACTCCATCTCTGTCGATACATTTTTTCCCATTCACGACTTTTTTCTTCTAATATTGACCAATTTCCGTTAAACTTCTCCGTCGGTTTAAAGAAATGAAGACCAAAGAGTTTGTCCATTAGCGTTCTCCTCCAAATACATTTCTTTCAAGATACTCTTATTATCTGTTTTTATTTGTCAGAATAATAGTAGGGAAAGTCCTAATCATTGAAAATCAGATTGTTAAGGGTATGTAAAGAATGTCAATTAAGCCATTACAATATGATAAAATATAATCGGTATAAGCTGTTCAAAATTGAAAGGAGGCGCTTGAATGCGCACAGTTCTTGTAGTCGATGACGAACCATCTATTGTAACTTTGCTTAAATTCAATTTGGATCAGGCAGGTTATAATGTCTTAACAGCAGAAAACGGCCGTAAAGGGCTTGATACCGCTCTTAAAGAGAAGCCTGACTTGATAGTTCTGGATTTGATGCTGCCCGGTATGGACGGTATGGATGTATGTAAAACTCTGCGTCAGGAAAAGGTGAATACACCCATCCTCATGCTGACGGCAAAAGATGATGAATTTGATAAAATTTTAGGTTTGGAACTCGGAGCCGACGATTATCTGACCAAACCTTTCAGTCCGCGTGAAGTCGTGGCGCGCGTCAAGGCGATACTGCGCCGTTCCCAGTTTGAAGATGTGGAACAGTCCGAACAGGTGATTAAAATAGGTGACCTGGAAATACACCTTGAACGTTATGATGTCTATTTCAAAGACGAGCAGCTCGTTCTCACTCCTAAAGAGTTTGAATTGCTTTTATACCTTGCCAATCACAGGGGCAAAGTGTTAAGCAGAGATCAGCTTTTGAACGGTGTATGGGATTTCCAATATGACGGTGATACGAGAATCGTGGATGTCCATATCAGCCATCTGCGTGAAAAAATCGAATCGGATACTAAGAAGCCGGTATACATCCGGACAATACGGGGGTTCGGCTATAAATTGGAAGGACCGGCTGAATGACCCGGCTGATTGATCGATTATGGTTCAGGATTACATTGGCATTCTCATTATTGACATTGACTCTGCTGATATTTCTCTGGTTCTTTGTTGCCAATGTCAGTGAAAATTCATTTGAAGAGATGACAAGTGAACATCTTTATGAAAATGCGGAGCTGGTCGCCCAGCTGATCGAAGCAAGTGATATGGAAAATGGGACGGAAGCGTTGCAGTCCAGAATTGAGCTTTTCAAAGAGCCCATCAGCATGCGATTTACCGTAATCGACACTGAAGGTGTGGTGCTGGCGGATTCGGAATCTGATCCGGAAACGATGGATAACCATATCGACCGGCCTGAAGTCCAGGACGTTATGAATGATGACCGGGCCATCGGTGAATCTGTCAGGTTCAGTGTGACCGAAGATATTGATATGATGTACGTCGCAAACCCGATCTATGATGACGACGGCTCACTGCTTGGGGTGATCAGAACTTCGCTGCCGCTGAACAGCATCAATGAAACGATGGTCGTATTCTGGCGCGGGCTGGCAGTTTTTCTAGGCATCATTCTTGTCATTGCCGCCATTACTGCGAGCATTCTGTCACGCAGTATTACACGTCCTGTCACAGACATCATCAAAGTGACCAGGCGCCTGGGTGAAAAAGATTATAGCAGCAGAGTACATACGGAGGCCACCGGGGAAATCGGAGAACTTTCCGATTCTGTTAATGAGCTGGCGATGAACCTGCAGAATCAGATGCGTGCGCTTCATGAAAATGAACAGCAGCTGTCCACGATATTGTCTAATATGGTGAGCGGCGTCATGCTCGTTAACCAGGAAGGCGAAATCATCATGATCAACTCCGCAATGGAACGATTTCTGGAACAGCATAACCAGCACATCGTCGGTCAGAATTACACAGATTTTGATGATAACCTGAATCTCGGAAAATACATTGCAGCAGTATTTGAAGATAATGAAAAAATACATGAGGAAATCACTTCCGAAGGCCTTTCCCAAAATGTATTCGACGCCCACCTTGGCCCATTTTACGGCAATGGATGGAAACAGCGCGGCGTCATCATTGTGCTTCATGACATAACCAATCTTAAAAGGCTGGAGAAAATGCGGAGCGATTTTGTCGCCAACGTCTCTCATGAGCTGAAGACGCCCGTCACATCCGTCAAAGGGTTTTCAGAAACTCTGCTCGGCGGCGAAGTGAACGATGAAGCCACGGCAAAGTCTTTTCTTGAAATCATTTATAATGAAAGTGAACGGCTCGACCGCCTGATACGCGAACTGCTCCATCTTTCAAGAATTGAAAATAAAGTCACACCGCTCAATTTGAGCAATGTGGACCTGGTCACTCTCATCCACAGCATTACAAAAACACTTTCCAAATCGATTTCGGAAAAATCATTGGAACTGACTCTGCCCCCGTCAACAGAAAAAGTGAACATCGAAGGGGACAGCGACAGGCTCAACCAGATACTGTTGAACCTCGTCGCCAATTCGATAAACTACACAGGCGAAGGCGGCAGAATAGACATATCGATGGAAGTGACCGAATACGATGTTCATATATATATAAGCGACACCGGTATAGGCATCCCGGAAGAAAGTGTCCCCCGGGTTTTCGAACGTTTCTACAGAGTGGATAAAGCACGTTCCAGAAACTCGGGCGGTACCGGTCTCGGCCTGGCGATAGTCAAACACCTTGTGGATTCTCACCATGGTGATATAAAAGTCGACAGCATTGAAGGCGAAGGGACGACATTCACAGTCACCTTCCCGATCCAACAAACATAGTTAAACGGGGTTGGAAAAAAAGCCTCTGAAAACTAAGATGAATCGCCATATTTTCTGTCTTTTTTTCAGAATCGTCTCCCTCGGCCGCGAAAACTTGTTGAAAGCTGGTATTTGACTTCGACTTTAAAATATTCCAAGTTCATATTTTTCTTTGCAGTATGTGCAGTAAGGGATTAAAGCTGTCCGCTCGCAGTCATCCATAATCATTTCAAAAATCCCCCACATTAAAATATGAGTTTTAATGTGGGGGATTTCGATTTCAGCCCGGACTTATGTTCCAGCCGCATTTTTTTAAAAATCGGACATCGTTTTTTGTTTATCGTAAATGCCTTCAAACAGCTTGTTGTTTTCCAGATAGAAATGATTGAAGGCATCTTTCTCAAGTTTTTCCAGCCGGCGATAGACCAGTCTCAGTTCAGCTGTTGCGCCGCTGTCCAACGTGTAATCATTAGTCAGAGCCCTTAATTCATAAAAATTTTTCGCAAGATTTTCGTGTTCAGATTTCAAGCTTGTCATATGGGGTTTTACAGCTTCAAAATGATGGGAATTCGGCGCATCCAGATATGTGCTGAGCAATTCAAACACTGTATTGTCCTCATTGTCGATATGCTCGAGGAAAGTTGTCTTTATATTTTTAAATAACTCTTCGACTTCTTCCAGTTCAGACTGACGTTTTTTATTCTGCTTGACCGCCTGTTCCAAATATTCTTCAAGCACCGGCAGTTCATCTTTTAAATCTTCATGATATTTTCTCTGTATATAAGTTAAAACACTTTTTTCGTCCATGTGCTTCAAATCAATACCGTCTTCATTCACAGGATCCAGTTCATTGATTTCATAAATAAGATTTTCAAGACTCAAGTTTTTCCCGGCAGTGACTTCGCTCAATGTCTTATCGCCATTATGGATAAAATCTATTCTCAGCTCCCTGAAAATATTTCCTGCCCCCGGTGCTTCATTTACAATATCCTTCAATGTCATATCGGATGTAATAGTTTTCATAAAATGGTGCCTCCTTGTCTCGTTATTAGTATTATTACCATATTTATAATTTTAAAACGTAATGCACTCAGTTTAATGAAAGTTCACTCAGGGTATTATATAATTATTAATAAATGCCATGGAGGTCTATTCATGAATAAAAATATTAAAACACTGTTAAATGTCCTGCCCATCATATTAATCCCTTTATTTACAGAGAGAAAAAATATTAAAGAACATCCGGACATTGAGAGACTCGGGCGTTTCTCAAGCAATACTTACCACAATGTAAAAGATAAGGGCGAAGGCGCTTACCAGTCTGTAAAAGCGACAAGTTCCAGCGTGTATCAGACGAGTAAGTCTGCTGTCGATACAGTCGGCAGTAAAATAAGTGATAAAAGACAGGAACGCACATATAAAAAAGATATGCAGTCCTATCAGCGCAGCATAAAGAAAGAGGACAAGCTGCTCGAACAATTCGAAAAGGACAAAGAGAAACACCGCGAGAAGAGACTCGAGAGCGAACGGATGGATAAACCTAAAGTACCTAAAATCATGCAGTCCGATCCGGGCATGTCAAACGAAGAAAAAATGGCGGGCATGACCGTGAGCGACGATTTGATCATGGATATAAACAAGATCGATCCTCAGACAGAAGCAGCTCTCGATACTAATGTCGACAACCAGGATGTCGCAAAATTTTATGAAGAGGATCAGTCACCGAGCCGCGTCTCTCTGACAAAAGAGGACGAGGACCGCCTGGATATTCAAGAGGATGAATATACTGAAGAAGAAAATAATGATAGAATGTTTGCAATACCATCAAATGACGAGGAGATTAACATGACACAAGATGTACAGCAGCTATACTTCGATAAAGTTAAGAATCACGAAGAAAACATCGAAGGGTTTGAACCCGGAGACCTCTTCAAAAAACACCACAGCACGCTTGATAATACCGCCGACTATGACAATGCAGAAAATGAGTCCCTTGGATACGATGACGGCCCTACTGAAAAATCTTTGTTTGAAAAGCACCGTGAACAGGCTGAACAGTACTATGCCGGACACGGACGTAAATCAGGCATAGAAAAGAATATGACGAAAAATAAAAAACAGCAGAAGCTGGAAAAGAAAATCAACAAAAAACGCCAACAGTTTTAAGTTGAAATGAGCAGATTGCGGGTGAATGTCAGTGGAGATTAAAAGTATTACTGTGTTCTGCGGTGCCACGTCTGGAAGACTGCCTGAATTTGAAGAGGCAGCCTACCAGCTGGGCAGAGATATTGCAGAAAGCGGCTATGAATTGGTATACGGCGGCGGCTCCGCCGGTATGATGGGCGCTGTTGCCAACGGCACTGTAGATTACGGCGGCAAAGTGACAGGCGTCATACCGCAATTTCTTGTCGATCGTGAACTTGCCCACCAGCGGCTTCATAAACTGGAAATCGTGGAAACGATGCATGAAAGAAAAGCCATCATGAATGACTTGGGTGATGCAATCATTTCCCTGCCGGGCGGTGCAGGGACGCTGGAGGAATTTTTTGAAATGTATACATGGGGTCAGATCGGACTGCATGAAAAGCCGCTCGGACTTATCAATACGAGGAATTACTTTGAACCTCTGCTCGCCATGTTCGATAAGATGATTTCTGAAGAATATCTGGATGAAAAGTATATGAAACAGTTGTTCATAGGCGAAGACTTTTCATCACTCGTAAATCAATTTAAAGACTTTGAACCTGTAGAGGTCAGAACGTATAAAGACCTGCAAAAAGGGCATCGCTCATAATCTGAAGCGATGCCTTTTTTTAACGTCTGTTTTATATACCACATGGGTTTTAAGTGAATGTCCATCCATTATGAGAGGATGTTCAAAAGATTGCACTTTTTGCATCCCCAATTTCAACATGATGTTAATCGAGGGGTAGTTGATGCTTGAAGAATATGCATAAATCTCTTTTATATCAGTGTTACGCTCCACAAACTTGACGACCCCGAGTGCCGCTTCCGTCGCAAAGCCCTGATTCCAGTGCTGCTTGGCAAAGCGCCACCCTATCTCAATGGTCGGTAAAAAATGAAGTTTCAACGGTCCTTCCTCTTCCCATACCTGAACACCGGTAAAACCGATGAATTCATTTGTATCTCTGCGCTCGACAGCGAACAATCCAAAACCTCTGGCATCGATGTCACTTTGTGCACTCAATACAAATTCTTTGGATTCCTCAGGAGTTGCGATATGGGGGAAATAGCGGCGGACATCTTTATCACCGTTTAATTTGATGAACTTGGGAATATCACTTTCTTTCCAATCACGTAATATTAATCGCTTTGTTTTAATATATTTCATATTAACCCTCAATCACTGTTAATTACTTTGTATCTATTCGCTCACATGTTCACTTTCATTGTTTTCAGGGGATTCCTGTCTGATATAACTGATCAGACGGACTTTCAGTTTATCCTTATCAAAGTCATAGTCTTCGAAATTCTCTTTTTTCTCAGTCGTTGCAACAACATCTACAAAATCAGGCAGGTCATCCAGGGCAAACTTGATTGTGAATGTTTCAAAATTCTGGTCGGGACTCGGCTTCTGAGCAACGACTCTTTCTTTCGTACCTTTTAAATTGACAAGTTTTGAGTCGACAATTCCTTCTATTTCCCTGCCCAGTTCATCTATCGTGAAAGTCTCGCCTTCTATTAATGCAAATTTTTTCTCATGCATATTATCATTCTCCTTATTGATATATTATTTCATCCCACAGATGCATCATTCAGCATCTTCTGATGAATCTTCTTCAGATTCGTCATTTTCCTCTTCCTCTGTGTTTTCATCCGGATCATCAGCAGAGCTGTCGGATGATAATTCTTCCAACTCTTTTTCCTTATTTTTGATATCACTTTCAACGGTCTCGTTTTCACTGCGAATCTGCTGTATCTCGCTTTGAAGTTCGCTGATATCATTATTCACTTCTTCCAAATCTTTTTCCGCATGTGACGGTTCGTTGTTGCAGGCGCTTAAAAACACCATCGACAACATTAGTATAATCGCTCTTTTCAAGATGAACTCTCCTTTTACCAATGTTGTCATTATATCATTTAAAGGGATATTTTTCTTTCTTTAAGACAAAAAAACAGACGATGTCAAAATGACATCGTCTATTTTATATGTGGTAATTATTATTCCGAGATTGTTGTTTCCCTCAGCTGGTAAATACCTAAAGCATCAATTTCAAAGTTTTCAACGTTAGAGTTGACACCCGTAACAAAATCCTGGTGGTGGATATAGATCATTGGAGCCACATCTACTAATTCTTCCTGGAGTTCGCTGTAGATTTCCTGACGTGCATCAGGATCAGTTTCAGTACGTCCCGCTTCTAACAGTTCATCCACATTATCGTTGGACAGGAATGAACGGTTACCCGGGTCACCATGCATTGATGAATGCAGAAGTGCATACATACCGTAGTCAGCATCACCAGTTACAGTAGACCACCCGAGTACGAACATGTCATGGTCCCCTTGTGCTGTTGTTTCAAGGTACGCACCCCACTCAAGCTGCTGAACCGATACATCTATATTCAGTTCCGCAAGAGCTTCCTGCATATAGATTGCTGTATCGACACGCTGAGGCTGGTCGTTCGTAAGAATTTCAATTTCGAAACCATCTTCCTGACCTGCTTCTTCCATCAATTCTTTAGCGCGGTCTAAATCATAAGTGATACCTGAGACATCTTCATCGTATCCGAATACTCCAGGAGCAAGCGGACCTTCAGCAGGTGTCCCGACACCTTCGTAAATTCCTTCAATGATTGCTTCACGGTCGATTGCGTAAGAGATTGCCTGACGTACTAAAGGATCATCCAATGGTTCTTTTTCGACGTTAAAGCCGACATAGGAAAGACCTAATGATGGCGTCAAGTCCACTTCAGTTGCATCATGCTGCTCCATACGGTCAATGTTTGTCGGTTCTGCGCCACCTGCAATATGGCTTGCGCCTGTTTCGATTTCAGCCAGACGAGCAGCTGTTTCAGGTACAACTTTAAACGTTACTGTATCAAGCTGTGCAGCATTCTCTTCATCGTGATAATCGCCATTATTCGCAAGGACTACCTCTTCACCGGCAGCACGTGATTCAAATTCAAACGGACCTGTACCTACTGGATTATCTGCAATATAGTTACCTGTTTCTTCAGTGATTGCATCTGCGATTTCTTCATGCTCTTCTCCGCCTTCTTCACGAAGCTCGTAGTATTCATCAACGGACATTTCTTCGCCCGCATCAGATAAAGCCGCTTCATAGTCAGCATCGATTACATCTTTACTGATCATGCCGCCTGCATCATGTGCAAGGTGAGCAAGAATAGGTGCAAACGGATATTCTAAAGTGATCTGAACTGTGTATTCATCAACAGCTTCCACTCCAGTCACCATTTCGTATAGGAACATACGCGGTGAAGCGACAGCCGGATCGATGACACGCTCCAGGTTTGCTTTTACTACTTCTGCGTTAAATTCTGTACCATCATGGAAAGTTACGCCTTCTTTAAGAGTGAACTCCCAAGTAGTATCATCGATTTCTTCCCACTCGGTAGCCAGTCTCGGCTGAACTTCCATATCCCCATCTAAGTATGTAAGAGATTCGTAGATGTTATTACGTACGTTACTTGAAGGGACGTCGTTATTTCCGTGTGGATCCAAACTTACAATATCTGAAGCTTCAGATATGACCAGATCTCCGCCACCGGACCCTTCACCTGATGCATCTTCAGTACCTTCTTCAGTTTCAGTTGCTGTGCCTTCTTCAGGGTCTGCTTCTGGTTCAACATCACTGTCATCAGCACAGGCAACAAGAACTACAGAAAGAACTGCAATCATTGCCATCATGAACAACAATTTAAAATTTTTCATTTATTTACCTCCTATTATTAAAATTAAATGAAAATCTTAACCTTTTTTTAATATACCTTAATAATTTTTTTATTTCAATGAAACTTTTGAAATATCTCATAATTGAAATAACAGAACATACAAATAATATTCTTATCTCACTTTTGGTTCAAATTACCCTTATAAGTCATTGTATTCCTAAATGACAGCGTTTTCAACATGATTTTATTCATGTCTGTATAAAATCCTTTGCAAGTATTAAAAAAACAGTCCGGAAACTCCCGGACTGCTTATCAATTAATCACTTAAAGTTACATCTCTGAAGTCAGGTTTTATATAGTCATCTATATATAAACCTTCCACCTCATTTCGGTAGGCATTCATACTTATGCCCTGATTCATGTAAATCATCGGCGCATCTTCCACCAGGATTTCCTGTACTTCCTCATATATATCAGACCTTACTTCTTCGTCCGATTCCTGCCGGCCGCTTTCAAGCAGCTGGTCAACCTCAGGATTATCATAAAATACTCTGTTACCCTGGTCCCCCATCATACTCGAGTGGAATAAAGGCCACAGCGACTGATCCGGATCTCCCGTAAAATTTGGCCAGCCTAAGAGGAAAATATCATGGTCCCCGCTTGAAGCTTCTTCCAGATATGCTCCCCATTCCAGCTGATCGACGGTTGCTGTTATGTTTATGTCGGCCAATGCTTCCTGCAGATAAATAGCAGCATCCACTCTCTGAGGTGTGTCATTCGTTATAATGCTAAGTTCAAATCCGTCTTCATGGCCTGCTTCTGTCATAAGCTTTTCGGCTTTTTCCAAATCATATTCCAAATTCTCTGTATCATCGTTGTGACCTGTCATACCTTCAACTAAAGGACCGTCCGGAACTTCTCCAATGCCACTGTAGATGCCTTCTATAATCTTTTCTCTGTCCACTGCATGAGTTATTGCCTGCCGCACTCTGACATCATCCAGTGGTTCTTTCTGATTATTAAAGCCGATAAACTCAATTGCAACATTGGAGTTATTATAAGTTTCCGTTTCGGGATTATTCTCAATTCTTTCTACACTGCCAGGCTCGTACCCAAATATTACATGGGATGCGCCCGTTTCAAGTTCTGCCATTCTTGAACCTGTTTCTGTAACAATTTTAAAGGTGATGGTGTCCAGATTCATCGGTTCCTGCCAGTAATCATCAAACTTTGCCATCACTATGTTTTCTCCCGGCGCTCTCGATTCAAACTGTGCGTAGTTCGTACCCACAGGATTACTGTCTACTGCTGCGCCGATGTTCCCTGATATTTCCTCTGCTGCTTCTTCAAACTTATCATCCTTATTTTCCCGCAGTTCATAATATTCATCCACTGAAAGCCCGGAATTCGAATTTTGTAAAGCCTGTTCGTAATCTTCATCGATGATTCGCTTGCTTATCATACCACCGCCATCATGTGTCAGATGGTTAAGGAGTGGCGCAAATGGATATTCAGTTATAATTTCAACCGTATGATCGTCGATGACATTCACCTCTGAAATCATTTCAAAGATACTCAGTCTCGGCGAAGCCACTGCAGGGTCACGTACCCTGTCAAGATTCGCCTTAACTACTTCTGCATCAAATTCGCTGCCGTCATGAAAAATGACATCTTCTCTTAAGTCGAACTTCCATGTCAGATCATCGACCCGCTCCCAATCTTCGGCAAGTAAAGGTTGGATTTCGAGCGATTCATTCTGTGTCACCAGACCTTCGTATATAATATTTCTGGCCTGGTCTGAATATAATTCGTTACTGGCATGCGGATCCAGTGATACAACATCATTGCCGGTTGATAATACCAAATCCCCACCTTGATCGCCACTGCTCTCCTCGGACTCACTGCCTTCGGCTGCTTGATCAACATCGCTGTCATCTGCACATGCTGCAAGCACCATCGTAAACAATGCCAACAAAAATAATCTGTATATATAATTCACCCGAATCCCCCTTTATTGAATTATTCCGTTAAAGTCACATCTCTGAAGTCCGGCTTGTTGTAATCACTGATATATAAGCCTTCCACTTCCTGTCTGTGAGCGTTCATGCTGAGCGCCTGCCTCATATAGATCATCGGTGCATCTTCCACCAGGATTTCCTGCGCTTCTTCATATATTTCTGCACGCTCTTCCTCATTGGATTCCTGACGTCCAACTTCGAGCAGTTCATCAACTTCAGGGTTGTCATAGAACGTTCTGTTCCCCTGCGCCCCTGCCATGCTTGAATGGAATAAAGGCCACAATGACTGGTCCGGATCTCCCGTGGCATTTGGCCAGCCCAGGAGGAAAATATCATGGTCCCCGGTTGAAGCTTCTTCCAGATACGCGCCCCACTCCATCTGATCAACAGTCGCATTGACATTGATTTCTTCCAATGCTTCCTGCAGATAGATTGCAGCGTCCACTCTTTCAGGTGCATCGTTTGTAATGATGGAAATATCAAAACCATCTTCATAACCTGCTTCTGTCATCAGCCTCTCGGCTTCCTCCAGGTCATACTCCAGGTTCTCAACATCTTCATCGTACCCTGTCAATCCTTCAACAATCGGGCCTTTAGGAATTCTGCCTGTACCGCTGTATATGCCATCTATGATTTCCTCACGGTCCACTACATGTGATATCGCCTGTCTGACTCTGACATCATCGAGCGGTTCTTTTTTGGTGTTGAAGCCGATGAACTCCATCGCTATGTTGTATAGTGTATAAGATTCCGTATCGGGGTTTCCCTCGATTCTCTCAAGATTGGCCGGTTCAAAACCGGTGATGACATGTGATTCACCTGTTTCAAGCTCTGCAATCCTTGAACCGGTCTCCGTTACAATCTTGAAAGTGATCGTATCCAGATTCATCGGCTCCTGCCAATAGTCTTCGAATCTTTTCAGGACAGTGCGTTCACCCGGTGTCCTTGACTCGAACTCTGCATAATTCGTGCCGACTGGTTTCTGATCGATCACTGTACCCACATCACCGGAAATTTCATCCGCTATTGATTCAAATTCATCTGAACCTTCTGCTCTCAGTTCATAATATTCATCCACTGTATATTCCGAATTGGAGTTCTCCAATGCTTCTTCATAATCTTCGTCTATGACTTCTTTACTGATCATACCCGCCCCGTCATGTGTCAGGTGACTGAGCAGCGGCGCAAAAGGATATTCCGTCACTATTTCAACAGTATGATCATCTATGACATTCACCTCTTCAATCATTTCAAAAAGATTCAGCCTCGGCGAAGCCACTGCCGGATCCTGCACACGCTCCAGATTTGCTTTGACGGCTTCAGCATTAAACTCACTGCCATCGTGGAAGGTCACACCTTCATTTAAAGTAAACTGCCATGTCAGATCATCGACCTGCTCCCAGCTCTCAGCAAGCAGAGGCTGGATTTCAAGATTTTCATCCTGAGTGACAAGACCTTCATAGATCGTATTTCTGACCTGGTCCGAATAAAGATCATTACTGGAGTGCGGATCCATGGAAACGACGTCGTTGCCTGTCGATAATACCAGGTCACCGCTGCTCTCTGCTGCATTATCATCTGCCGCCTCTCCTTCAGCCTCCTCATCCACATCACTGTCATCCGTACATGCGGATAAAATCAGAGCACATAATACCAACAAAGATAATCTGAATATGTATTTCATTTTCCAACCTCCCGATTTAATATCCTATCAATAAGCTAGGACTTAATCCATATTATAGCACTAGGAATTAATCATTGTAAACTGTCTTTTTACTTTCACTTGTTCAATATTAATCTCTATTTATCTTAAAACAGTTGGGTATGTGATTTTATTCTCTTTTTTTAACATTGATATTATGCATTCTAAAATGTATCATTATTTAATAGCTATATTAAAAGTATAGTTTTCACACTATTCTTAAATTTCAATGACAAGGGGGTCTCTTAAATGGCGGTCGCTTCTAAAGAGAGGGTTCATGATACAAAACCTGTGAACCCACGCATTAAGAGTTTTAAAGAGTTTTACAAACGGCTTAAAAAGAATAAGTCAGCCCTGATCGGTTTTTATGTATTAGCCTTTTTATTCCTTGTGTCCATCTTTGGCGCACTGGATGCTAACTACAACTTTCTCGGAGTCAGTTCAAACGCTACGAGTCTGACAGAAAAACTTGAGGGCCCATCAGCTGCACACTGGTTTGGGACGGATCATCTCGGCAGGGATATCTTCTTCCGTATACTTCATGGTATGTACATAACACTCGGTGTGGGTTTTGCAGCTACGTTTATGGGAGCGCTTGTAGGTGTTCCTCTTGGGATTCTTGCAGGTTACTATGGTGGATGGCTTGATACTATTGTTATGCGTCTCATGGATGTATTGCTTGCATTCCCAGGTATTCTGCTTGCTCTTGCAATCGTTTCCGTTCTTGGCGGCAGTACGATTAACGTTACTATTGCCATCGCTATCGGCTCGTTACCGCAGTTTGCCCGAATTGTACGCGGTTCCACTCTGACGACGAAAAAGTTGGAGTATGTCGATGCCATCCGGGCGCTTGGTGCCAGAGACGGTAAAATCATTTTCCAGCATATTTTACCGAACATCATGTCACCGATTATCGTTAATACGACATTATTCATCGCTTCAGCAATTCTTTCTGCTGCAGGTCTTTCATTCCTGGGTCTCGGTGTTCAGCCACCTACACCAGAATGGGGCGCGATGCTGAATGATGGACGTAACTATATGTATCAGGCAGGCCACATTACTTTCTTCCCGGGTATGATGATTGTAATTGTAGTACTTGCATTTAACTTATTTGGAGATGGATTAAGAGATGCAATTGATCCTAAACAAAGGAAATAGGAGGTAAATCATGACAACATTTATTATTAGACGTGTTTTGCAACTGATCCCTGTGCTTATCGGGGTTTCAATACTCGTGTTCAGTCTGATGCACCTCACTCCAGGTAACCCTGCAGTCATCATGGCCGGTGAAAGTGCGCCTGAGGCAACTGTAAAGGCTATTGAACAGCGTTTAGGATTGAATGATCCTTTATATGTACAGTATTGGAACTTTTTAACGAATGCTCTACAACTGGATTTCGGTACTTCAATCAGAGATAACATTCCTGTAATGAGCCATATCCAGGCCAGATTCTTCATCACTCTGGAACTGGCAATCTATTCGACTATCTTCACTGTAGTATTCGGCATGCTTGTCGGAATCGTTTCTGCAGTAAGACGTTACTCTTTTTCAGATGTAGCGCTTATGGTCGTTACACTGTTTGGACTTTCAATGCCGAACTTCTGGTTGGGGTTAATGTTAATCCAGTGGTTCTCAATCGAACTTGGCTGGTTTGCACCGACCGGATGGGGAAATCTTGATCAGATAGTACTGCCGGTCATCGCACTCGGTACCGCAGGTGCGGCAATCGTTGCACGTATGACACGCAGTTCGATGCTGGATGTCATCACGCAGGACTACATACGTACTGCGCGTGCAAAAGGTGTAAAGGAACGTGTAGTAATTTTCCGTCACGCACTTAAAAATGCTTTAATTCCAGTCGTAACCGTTGTTGGTCTGCAGTTCGGTTACTTACTTGCTGGTTCAGTACTGACAGAAAGTGTATTCGCAATTAACGGTCTCGGCCGATTGATCATCGATTCGATTCTGCAAAGGGACTTCCCGGTTGTACAGGGTGCTGTCCTTGTAATTGCCGTCACTTTCGTATTCGTCAACTTACTTGTTGATATTTCATACAGAATGCTGAACAAGCGTGTGGACCTAAACTAGGTAGGGAGTGACAAAAATGTCAGAAAACATACTTGATGTAAATAATTTAAAAACTTCCTTCTTTGTTGATGGAAGTGAGATAAAAGCAGTCGACGGTGTTACTTTTAACGTACCTAAAGGAAAAACACTCGGCATCGTCGGTGAATCCGGCTCAGGTAAAAGCATCTCTGCATTGTCGATTTTAAAATTGGTCGAAGATCCGGGCAGAATTGTCGACGGCAGTATCAGTTTTAAAGGTGAGGAACTCACCACTGCAAAAGAAGCGCGGATGAGAAAAATCCGCGGTAACGAAATTTCTATGATTTTCCAGGAGCCGATGACTTCACTGAATCCTGTATATACCATCGGCCAGCAGCTGAGAGAGTCATTTAAAATTCACGAAGGTCTCGGTAAAAAGGCCGGAACAAAACGTTCTATAGAGATGCTTGAGCTTGTCGGCATCCCTTCACCGGAAAAACGTGTGGATCAGTATCCATATGAACTTTCAGGCGGTATGAGACAGCGCGTAATGATTGCGATGGCTCTGGCGTGTAAGCCAGAATTACTCATAGCGGATGAGCCGACGACAGCCCTGGATGTTACCATCCAGGCCCAGATCCTTGAACTCATCAAAGAATTACAGGAAGAAATCGGCATGAGTGTTGTAATGATTACTCACGACCTCGGTGTCGTAGCCGAAACTTGTGACTACGTTGCAGTTATGTACTGTGGTAAAGTGGTGGAATTTGCGGATGTTGAAACTTTATTTGAAAACCCGCGACATCCTTACACAGTCGGTCTGTTAAATTCACTGCCGCGTCATGACCAGGATCAGGATGAACTGATTCCCATCAAAGGCAATGTGCCTGCACCGGATGAAATGCCGGAAGGCTGCCGATTCGCACCACGCTGTCCGTTTGCCAGTGATATCTGCGCCAAGCTTCCTGAACTTGAAGAACAGGAAGACGGCAACGAAGTCAGATGCTGGATATACACTGATGAATGGGACGGAGAGGAGGTAAAAGTATATGACAAAGAACACTCTTCTTGAAGTTAAGGGACTTAAGCAGTATTTCCCGATAAAAGGCGGTTTCTTCGGACGCACCGTAAATAACGTTAAAGCGGTTGATGATATCAGCTTTGAGATTAAAGAAGGTGAAACGGTTTCTGTCGTCGGTGAGTCCGGTTGTGGTAAATCCACTACGGGTCGGGCGATTCTCCGCCTCGATGAACCGACTGAAGGTACTGTGACTTTCGAAGGCAAAGATATTCTTTCACTGAACAAAAAAGAAATGCGGGATATGAGAAGCGAAATGCAGATCATTTTCCAAGATCCATTCGCATCGCTCAATCCAAGAAAAACTGTAAAGATGACTTTGATTGAGGCGATGGATATACAGAATGTCGTACCTAAGAAAGAAAGAAGTGAACGTGCCCTTGAGATAATGGAAACAGTCGGCCTTCAAAAACATCAGATCGACCGTTTCCCGCACGAATTCTCAGGCGGTCAGCGTCAGCGTATCGGTATCGCACGTGCACTGGCAGTAAACCCTAAGCTGATCATCGCCGATGAAGCTGTAAGTGCTCTCGACGTATCCATTCAGGCACAGGTGCTGAACCTTCTGCAAAGACTGCAGCGCGAGATGGGACTGACGTATTTATTCATCGCACACGACCTTGGGGTCGTCAGACATATCTCCGACAGGATCATTGTGATGTATCTCGGTAAAATTGTTGAAATGGGGGATACGAAGAACATCTTCGAAAACCCGCAGCACCCTTATACAAAGGCATTGCTCTCAGCAATTCCTGTACCGGATCCGAAGAATAAGAGCGAACGCATCTTCTTACGCGGTGATGTACCATCGCCAATCGATCCGCCGTCAGGCTGCAGATTCCATACAAGATGTCCGTTTGCAACAGAAAAATGTAAGACGGAGATACCTGTTCTAGAGCACAAGGACGAAACGTATGCAGGCCAGCACGATGTCGCATGCCACTATGCGCTTGACATCCAGGAAGGCAGACATAAAGCTACACACGAAATGAAAAATGTCCGTAAAGTTCTTGATGATGAAGGTGAAGATGCAGCATCACCTAAAGAGAATATAAAATAATATATTAAAAAAGGTGATTACAAAAATTAATTTTGTAATCACCTTTTCTTTCAATTAAAATAAAAATGCATCGAGTAAAAACCAGATAATCAGCAGTACATATATTACCAGGTTGAACGCCGAGCTTGCAAAAAATGCGAGCAATGAACCGAGCGCTGCCCTGAAAGCTGCGTTTACATCCCGGGTCTGGATAAACTCAAGTGCCAGTACAAAGACAAAAGGCACAAATATGACACCGAACGGCGGGTAGATGAACATACCGGCCACCACACCGATGATTGCTGCCACTTCACTCTTTTTTGAACCGCCGTACTTTTTGACAAAGTAGCTGTTCGCCATAAAATCACTGAGAAAAACAAGCAGTGTCAATACTGCTGCGACCAGCCAGAACATCCAGGTCAGTGTATCGCTGTTGACTAGAAAATGATAAATTAAAAAACCGGCCCAAAACATCACAACCGAGGGAATGACCGGTGCAATCACACCGACAAAGCCGAGGATAAAACTGGCTATGATCAGTATCCACCATAAAATTTCCATCAAACGTCTCCTTTTTCATTTAAATATCCGTACTATAAACGGGAACTCATCCTACCAATACTTCAGAAATATTTGCAAGTTGAAACATCTCAGTCCGCTTTCCTTTCAAAATTATTAATATAACTTCTGACCACCGTGATAAATGCTTTGACCTGCGGGAGTGCCACTACATTCTTATCGTATGAAATATAAGTATCACGGGTGATCGGTTCGTCATCTACAAGCGCTTCTTCAATGTTGAACAGTTCGGCATCAAAGTCTTTGACGACGATTTCCGGAAGCACCGTCACACCGACCCCTTCCAGGAGGAGCGCCCGGCATGTGGCGATCTGGTCGACACTGAATTGCGGTTCATACTTCTTATTGAATCTCTCCTCGAAGTATTTCTCTATCAGACGAATATAGATCGGCTCTGAAAAGAACTCAATCACCGGGGAGTCATCCCGGCCGGCCAGACTTTTCGGTGCCACAAAATAATGCCTGTCTGTAAATAAAACTTCATTTTCCTTGTTTAGGATTTGTCTCCCCCGGGTGATTGATATATGATAATCCGCTGCATCATTGGATATTTGAGGGGAAGATCCGACTTGTATATTGACATTGACATCAGGATATAATGCCGTATATTCTCTGAGAACCCTTGCCAAAATCGTACTTCCTATCAAAGAAGAGACACCGATATTTAAATTCCCTTCCACTGCTCCTTCGTGGGCCACAAGGTATTCCTTCAGCAACGTTTCGTTCTCCACCACTTTATGTGCATGACTGATGATTCTCTCGCCTGCGCCGGTCACGAATAATTCACGTTTTGTGCGGACGAAAATCTCTACGCCCCATTCTTCTTCTATCGATTTCAGCCGCTGGCTCACTGCAGGCTGTGAGATGAACAATCTTTCAGCTGCCTGTCTCAATGTTTTTGCCTCATCGAGTGTTACAAGTAATTTATAATCATCGACTTTCACGTAATCACCTTTTCTTTCATCTATAAGAAAATCTTATCATACATTAGGATCATTGAGTAACACTTCAAATTGAGGGTATATGTAGATAACATTCAATCAGGGAGGTTTAATAATGACTAATGAGAAAGATTATGAAAAGGCGGACGAGCAGGTCGAAGGATATACACAAAAACGGCAGCCCGGAATTGAAAAAGATATGGAACCGAAACCGATTATCATTGCTGATGATTATAAAGGCAGTGAAAAACTGACAGGAAAAGTCGCCCTGATCACAGGCGGTGATTCAGGCATCGGCCGTTCAGTCGCCGTACATTTTGCAAAGGAAGGTGCCGATATTGCCATATTACATCTTCAGGAAGAAAGAGAGGACGCTGAGTATACCAAAACTCTCATTGAAAAAGAAAATGTGAGATGCAGACTGTACAGCGGTAATATCAATAAGGCGGAAGTCAGGAAAAACACGGTCAGTGATATCGTGGAGCATTTTGGAACAATAAACATTCTTGTCAATGATGCCGGTGTCCAATTTCCTAAAAAAGACTTCCTGAGCATCACCGAAGAGAACCTGAGGGAAACTTTTGAAACGAACATCATCAGCATGATATTGCTGACACAGGAAGTATATCCTCATTTGGAAGCAGGAGACACTATCATAAACTCAACGAGTGTCACCGCATTCAAAGGTTCGCCGGTTTTCATCGACTACTCTTCAACTAAAGGTGCAATCACTTCATTTACGAGATCCCTGGCACAAAACCTTGCGCCCGAAAAAATACGGGTCAATGCTGTGGCTCCGGGACCGATCTATACACCTTTAATACCCGCGACTTTTGATGCCGAAGGTGTCGAAGAGCACGGTGCTGATAAACCGATGGGGCGCCGCGGACAGCCGAGCGAACTCGGCCCGAGCTATGTTTTCCTCGCAGCACATGATTCAAGCTATATGACAGGTGAAGTGCTTCATGTCAACGGCGGAGATTTCACTTCAAGCTGATTAAATCCGGCCGTCTTGAACTGAAAGGCAGACCATGCGGTTTGCCTTTTTTTATGTATGTAGTTCTACCAGTCTCTCAGTGTCTTCAAACAGTGGTCCGCCAGTGTTTTAAACTGTGAGAAATCTTTATCAATTTCTGTCATGATATGGTCCGCTACACTGTACGCTTCATCTTTATCCGCTTCTGTAATCTTCCTGTTTTTCAGCGCACGGTGTATATCTTTTTCATCCACGAGCTCATATTCGCCGTTCGGAAGTGCGAGCACATCCAGATAAATATCTTTCCTTCGTGCATTGCCGAGCTCGAGATAATGTTTTGTGTTGACATCAAAATAGTACTGCAGCGTTTCCCACTTTTCGTCATACATTACAGTGATGCTGTACTTCCGCTCCGCCGGCAGTATCTGCATCCATTTATAATCTGTATCAACGACTTTTACTTCCTTGTTAACTACCGGAACGACGAGAGGAGAACGTATTTCTTTCATGTCAATGATGCTGACTAAAAATTCTTCACCATTGAAATAAGTCAGTTTCTCATCATATGTTGATTTCAATAGACGGCGCCATCCGCGTTTATCCAAATACTTCATTTTCATGGCTCTCATCTCCTTCTTTACATTATACATAATTGATAAAAGAAAAGTGAAGGGATACGCAATTGAATCTCCATCCACTTTGTTATTTTTTCCTCAGCATTAATCATGTAATATACATAGTAGATGAACAGAGGTGAATTCAAATGGCCAAGTTTTTGAAGACTGTCTTTCAAATCGGAATATTATACATATTATACCAGGCCGGAGAATGGATCACCGCTGTCTTCGATCTGCTGATTCCCGGCAGCGTCATCGGAATGATACTGCTCATCATTCTTCTTTTCACCAAATTATTAAAGGTGGAATGGATAGAAGAAGGTGCCGGATTCATGGTAAAATATCTTCCTTTCTTTTTTATCCCGGCTTTTATCGGACTGATGGTATATTATAAAATTTTTGCTGGCAAAGGTTTTCTTTTACTTTTCATCGTCCTCTTCAGTACGATACTTGTTATGGTGGCTTCAGGCCTGATAGGCGAATTATTTAAACGGAGGGAGGAGTGACTTCAATGAATGTACTTATAGGTTTCTCGACCGTTGTTTTGACAATTGTGATGTACCAGGTCGCACTCCGCATACATAGAAAATGGCCGCATCCATTTACACTGCCCGTTCTTCTGTCGACGATATTTATCATTGCTGTGCTGCTGCTCTCCGGAGCTTCCTATGAACAGTATATGATCGGCGGCGACTGGATTAACGAACTTCTCGGACCGGCTGTTGTAGCACTCGCCTATCCGCTTTATATACAGAGGAAAACATTGGTGAAACTTGCAGCGCCGCTGTTGCTTGGCACAACTGCAGGTGCATTTGTCGGTGTAATATCCGGCCTCGCTTTGACTTATTGGGCGGGCTTCTCTGAAGAGATTTTATATGCCATCTCGGCCAAATCCGTTACAACACCCGTTGCCGTTGTGATTACAGAAACACTCGGCGGCATCACTTCACTGTCGGCAATCATGGTCGTCATTGCCGGTATCGGCGGTGTCATTGTCCATCAGTTTATCTTCAAGATGTTCGGCATCCGCTCAGAAATCGGACGCGGCCTCGGCATGGGCAGCGCCGCCCATGCGATCGGCACTGCGGAAGTGATGAAGGAAAGTCAGCTCACCGGCTCTATCAGCACGGTCGCAATGGTGAACAGTGCACTTGTAGTATCAATAATTACACCATGGCTTATGACATGGTTTGTATAAAATAAAAGAGATACACCTGTCAGCGTATCTCTTTATCCGTCATTCGATTCCGATGATGAAATGTGTATCCTGACTCCGCTCAGGCACATCATATTCATTTTCTTCATAATATGGTGAATGATCAGGATTGTCATAAATAATAATCTTATCACTGTCTGCACTGATATTCCCTTGATCAATTTCTTCGATGGCCTCCGCTTTTTCAGCGGAACCGAGTGTCTCAATGTCATATTTATCTTGCAGTTCTTCAAAGCCGGAATATTTCATATCATCATAAAATTCACTTATTTCTCCGGTGATTTCATAGATATATACATTTTCTGCGCGGTCTATAGATATGAATTCACTGAGTCTCATTGTTTCTGATATTTTGGAAATGACTGCAGGATTATATATTATGGCCTCTCCATCAATCGTTTCGATATACTCGTCACCTGTAAAACTCAATTGAACATTGAGATGCTGTTCAGAACCCATTTGAAGTAATCCCAGCTCTTCAGGTACATTACTTTCGAATTCATTTTTATATTTCTCTACAAACTCTGCCTTTTCCGATTCATCATCTATATGGACTCTGTTCTCTCCATGGAAGTTCAAAATAATCTTGTGAATATTTTCCGGGTGCTCAGCGTTGTAGATTACATCTTCCGGTATTACTTTAGAGTAATCACGCATGTTCTTTAAAATATCGTGTCCTTCATCACTGACAGGGAAATGATTGAATGTACGATGAACCCTGTCCCCGTCCTCCATATTATAGATGATTTCAAATTTATTACCATCAGTCGTAATATCTCTTGCCACTCTGTTGTCCACTGCAAATTGATGTGCGTCCAGTGCGTCCTCAATGAACGCCTCATCTTTCACCATCATAAAATCATCATTCATGACAACGCCATTTTCATCATACGTATAAAGGTATCCTTCATTGATTCTCACAGATTTCACTTCATCCGCATCCGGAACGTAATTCACATATGTTGTCCATCCGAAGTAGAAGACCGTCATTAAAATAACTGCGCTGATAATCGAAATGACAAGTGTCTTCACTCTCAGCTGCATCTTGACTGTACTTTGAAATAACATCTCAACAATAATATAAGATGCCATCCAGCCGAACAGAAAAGCTACGATTCTCATAAAATTATTTTCTGACAGGATCAGTCCCATCACGTTACCAAAAACAAGCATCCCTAAAACTGTGATTAATACCGATAAAATCATACGTACTGAATAATAAGTAAAATTGGAATTGACCCGTTCATTTTTTCTTTTTAAGTATAAGATATATGAAAATAAAACACCTGCAAGTGCTGCACCGACCCAGACAGCCGACTTAACCCATGAAAATGAATCAAATATTTGTGACATGGCCAACATCGGAAATGTATTGTCTGCCAGCGGCCTCAATAAATTGCCCTCAAGGCCCATCTGCAACCCGGCGACACCGTCGAACATCATCGTCGCTGCACCAAGTACTGCAGCCCATAAAGCGAGCGGCAGAAAGAATATGATGACAACCAGCTGCAGATGAACAAACAGATGATTGGTAAAGAAACCTGCAAGAACTGTAAAAATAAACATCAGAACCATCGCCGTGATGCTGTATATCAGCCAGATAAAAATATCAGAAATGGGAATTTCAAAAAATAATGTGTATCTTTGAAATACTATGATGACTGCGATGAATACAGTCGGTATCACTATTGATAAAACCCCGACAATATAAACACTTGTTAAAATAGTGACCCTTTTAACCGGCAAACTATGAATAAAGTCCGAGACATTCTCTTTATTTTTATAATTGAAAGAAAACAACCCTAATATTAATGCATAAAGCATACCGAATGCCAGATGTATCCACGCCAGTGACTTCAGAAGCTCTTCACTGTCGAATCTTTCCTGACCTGCCATATCGAAGGATGAGAGCCATAGCGAAAATGGCAGGACGATCAATGAAATTACCGTGTATAAAATGGTAATCCATATTGTCTGGGTGACAAAGTGTCTGAGCAGTGTTTTATTCCACAACGATGTTGGAGATTTCATAGCCCTTTTCCCCCATTTCATATGTAAATATCTCTTCTAAAGTAAGTGGCAGAATATCGTACATCAGCGGATCATATTGTGTGACCTTACTCTCTATATCGGACACATCCCCTTTGATGATGCAGGTGACGACCCGTCCCCTAACGTTTTTATGTACCGCTCCGACATGGTCATAAAAACCATCATCAGGCAGTTCTTTAAATGCAATCTGCAGTTTATTATGCATCCCTTTTATCTCTGTCAAGTCTCTGTTAAATAATAATTTTCCGAAATGCATGATGGATACCGAGTCACAGATGTCCTCCATCTCACGCAGATTATGGCTGGAAGCAATCACAGTCATATTATGATTGGCAATATCCTGCAGCAGTATATTTCTCACCTGATTTCTGACAATCGGATCCAGTCCGTCGAACGGCTCATCCAGCAGCATAATTTTCGGACGTGCAGCAATGGCCAGCACGAAAACAGCCTGACGTTTCATCCCTTTTGACATCGAACCAAGCGCCTTTTTCGGATCTAATTTAAAATGCTGTGTAAGCTGCTTATAACGCTTATCAGACCAGTTGGGGTACAGTCCCTTGTAAAAAGCTGCCATCCTGTTCAAATTGGCCGTTCCAAAGAAATAAGGTGTATCCTGTATAAAAATCACATCGGATTTTACTGAAGTGTTTTCATAGATATCGGTCCCGTCATACAGAACCACGCCTTTATCCGGTTTATAAATGCCGGCTAAAACTTTCATGAAAGTCGTCTTACCCGCACCGTTTGAACCAAGCAGACCATGCATCGTCCCTTCTTCGACATTCAGAGAAATGCCGTCCAAAGCCTTCAGTCTCCCAAATGATTTATCAACATGGGTGATGTTCATTTTCATCGGTCTTCCTCCTCCCTGCTGTCATTCTGCACTTGATCAATCTTCTTTTTAATCGCATCCGTTGAAATACCGAGAGACATCAATTCTTCTGCAATAACCTCCAGTTCTCTGATTAAAACTTCCTGCCTTTCAGCATCAGCCATTTCCCGCACATCAGCTATGAATCTTCCCTCTCCCGGTACAGTATGGATATAGCCTTCAGATTCCAATTTCCGATACGCTTTTTCAATCGTATTCGGATTGATAGAGATTTCCCGGGCAAGCTGATTCACCGGCGGCAGCACTTCATCAGCTTCAAATACCCCTTGAATAATCATCATTTTAATCTGTTTGATCAGTTGTTCATAAATAGTTCTGCGGCTTTTAAAATCTATATCAAACACGGTTGCCTCCCTCCTCCGGCTGACCTCACTTTTATGATACAGCCGGGATGGTACATTTACAATTCATATCCATTGGTTTTGACAAGCATTCTAACAATTTACCCAGCCTGTCTGGAAAATACATGAGAATGAAAAACCCGGGCTGATCATCATCAACCCGGGGTATGCTCAATTTTATTTTTTAAATCACGGGACTCGCACCACCGTCGATATTGACAGCGACACCCGTAATATATGAAGCAAGGTCTGAACATAAAAATGTGATTACATTCGCCGCTTCTTCCGTCTCGCCGATTCTCCCAAGAGGAATATCATCATGACCTGTTGTGGCAAACTCTTCCCATGTCAGTTCGGGCGCTCTCTCCTGCCACATCTTCTCAATCTGGTCACTGTGAATCAGACCGATACACACTGCGTTAACACGTACATTATACTGTCCTAAATCTTTGCTCATCGCCTTGGTCATCGACAGTCCGGCACTTCTTGACACTGCTGTAGGCAGTGTCGATGCCCCCGGTGCTTTTCCGGCAACAGCTGTCAAGTTCAATATCGCGCCGCCGCTTTCTTTCAGATGCGGCAGTGCTGCTTTGGACGTTTTTACAGCCGACATCAGTTTCAGGTTGAGGTCATCTTCCCAATCACTGACTTCAATATCCTCAAAGCTTTCAGCAAAGGCGCCGCCGGCGTTATTAACCAATACATCCAGACGGCCGAATTTATCAATGACAGCATTGATGATAGTTTCACCGGCGCCGTCTGCAGTCACGTCCTGTACGATATATTCCACTCGACCGTGGGCACTGAGCTCTTTTTGTGCTTTCTTCAGAGCTTCTTCACCTCTTGCTACAAGCATCACTTTAGCACCCAGTTTCAACATCTCTTCAGCAGTCCGTCTGCCGATTCCTTTGCTCGATCCTGTAATGACAACTGCTTTACCTTCATAACCAAAATCCATGATAGTCCCCCTTGATCATTGTCTTTGATATTAAGTTATCATGTAGCTCCCGGGACTGGTAGTTTTATGATTCAAGATTGACGTTATGATATACATTCGAAACGTCCTCCAGGTCATCGAGGGCATCAATCAGCTTTTCAAACTGTTCGCGGTCGTCACTGTCCAGTGCGACTTCATTTTGCGCCAGCATGGACTGCTCTGCGACTTCATATTCATCCGCGCCCATTTCATCCAGCGCACTTTTTATCTCGTGGAAACTCTGCGTATCACCGTACACGACGGTAAAATCATTTTCTGTCGTGACATCATTGACATCCACATCATTTTCCATCAGATACACAAGCACTTCCTCGCTGTCGAACCCTGTAAAGACGAACACTGAAACGGAATCGAACATATAGCTGACAGCACCGCTCACACCCATATTGCCGCCATTTTTACCAAAAGCGGCCCTTACATCTGAAGCTGTCCGGTTCACGTTATTCGTCAACGCGTCCACAATAAGCATCGAGCCGTTCGGACCGAAACCTTCATAGCGCAGTTCATCAAATGTCTCATCGTCGCCGCCTTTGGCTTTATCAATGGCCTTGTCCACAATATGCTTTGGGACGGAATACGTTTTGGCACGGTCGAGTACAGCCTTCAGCACCTGATTGGTTTCCGGATCCGGTTCACCTTTACGCGCCGCCACATATATTTCACGGCCGAACTTTGCATAGATCCGACTCGTATTCTGATCCTTTTGTGCTTTCTTTTCCTTGATATTGTTCCATTTTCTACCCAATTATTTCATCTTCTCTCTTCAAAAATTCTCATATAATATACCATTAATCATCTTTTATTTCCAAAACGTCGGTACAGCTGCAGTATGCGCTTGATCAGGATGATTAAATCTATGAATAAATTAAAACCCATCACACGTGCATTTCTGTATTTATTGTTTTTCATTCTGTTGAAGTCATACATGGTGAATCCGAGATATAACAGCAGACCGACGATGGTGATTGCGAATGCCAGCCAGTCCAGCTGGATAAAGAAGTTCAACAAGGAGGAAAATATCAGTATCAGTAATGCCATGAACAAATACTTTCCCCATGATGATATATCTTTCAAATAAAAATAGCCGATAATACCAAAAAATATAAAGACAGCAATCGCAATCATGACCACCTGGTAGAAGGTTGTCGCATCGAATTGATTAATAAAACCTTCAAATGTACCAAATGACACAAGCCCGATCAAAATGGCATAAATATGACTCAGTATCGGACCTGATCTGTTAAATCCTCTCACAAAGAATGAGATCATGATAATAGCAAACATTGACATTGATAGTGTCGGGCGCCATTCTTCAGGTATAAATTGCCCGAAGTATGTGCCGATACCAAATATCACCCAGTAATACAAGAAGTATAACCATACTTTTCCATGGTCTTTGATCATTTTCCATCACCTCTTAAAAATTTATAAAAGTTCAGTTTATATAAGTTCACATACCCTGCATGGACATCTTCATGCCTTTTGAGTAATTATATAACAAAACATTTCAATTATGACAAAAATCCCTCGAATATTTAAATTATATTACAATTTGATTACATCACTCATATTCGAGATAAATTTTGATATTATTAGTCTGTGCTCAATATGCATACATAAAACATACATATCAGTCATACACATATATATAATTTCTATACTATGGAGGATAACATTTCATGAAAAAGGTAATCACAGCGTTGACAGCAACAGCTGCAATTTCTACATACGCGTTTGCCCAGGATGCAGAAGCATCTTCACATACTGTAAAAGGCGGAGACACGCTATGGTCCATCGCTCAAAAGAACAATGTTTCAGTTGCTCAAATAAAGTCCTGGAACAACTTATCATCTGATCTGATTCTTGTAAACCAGAACTTGAAAGTTTCAGGTTCATCAAGCTCGGACAGCTCTTCTTCAAGCAACACTTCAAGCAGTTCAAGCAGCAGTTCTACAAGTTCATCAACATCAGCAAGCTCTTCAAGTTCAAACACTTCAACCGGCGGTTCGTACACGGTAAAATCCGGTGATACTTTAAGCAGTATCGCACGTGCCAACGGAATGAACTACAGAACATTAATGAGCATCAACAATATTTCAGGTCATATCATTCACCCCGGTCAGACTTTGAAGCTGAGCTCAAGCGCTTCTTCA
>DEQG01000005.1:39193-42890 GCA_002360325.1 Salinicoccus sp. UBA3372
GCAATACTTCAAGTTCAAGCACAAGCTCAAACACTTCTTCAGCTTCTGACAACAGCTCAAGTGCATCAAGCAGCTCGAATTCAGGTTCAAGCTACAATGCACCGGCACCAAGCAGTGCCTCTTCATGGGGCACTAACTGGTACTCCTGGGGAGACTGCACATGGTACGCATTCGAACGCCGCAAGCAGCTCGGCAAACCGGTCGGAAACGGCTGGGGCAATGCAAGCAACTGGGCAGGCCAGGCCAGATCAGCAGGCTACAGTGTAAACAACAGCCCTTCAGTAGGCGCAATCATTCAGGCACACGCCTGGACGAATAATGCATGGGGCATGGGCCACGTCGGTGTTGTTGAAAGAATCAACCCGGATGGATCAATCCTGATTTCTGAAATGAACTTTGGTACAGGCGTAGGTGTTAAAGGTCACAGAACACTGAGTGCTTCTCAGGCAGCAAACCACAATTTCATTCACTAATATATAAAAGAGAGAATTTACTAAATGTAAATTCTCTCTTTTTCTATTGTCTGTACTCATGTCGGCTGATGATCATTTCCACCTGATAGATTCGATTGACCAGTGCATGCAGCGGCGCCTGGGTAAATATATATATGCCCCAAGGCAGGTTCGGCTCGAAATCATGCAGTGCCATGATAAACTCTTCCTCTTTGCCGAGCCTTCTGAATTCAAGTCTGGCAATTTTATTCGGCTGTTTTTTGGACAGCAGGCCGCCGGTAATCTGATAGAGTTCGATATCATCGACACTTTCCTCTGCATCGTAAGTTGCAATGAGAACCGGCTGATCCACATGTGTAACATAAATTTTATACTGCCCGTTTTCAGCGGCCACATTGACCACATTGTATAAAATCTCATTCAGCCATTCAAAATAATAATTCGCAACTCTTTTGACAGTCCAGCCCGCAGGCAGCGGCGCCTTTTGAATACTTCTCACGCTATTATAATCAGAAGCCTTATAGGATAAATTTTTGCCGTATCTTTTGACCGGTGTTTCAGTCACGTCGACCGGCGTGCCATAGGCACCGAGAATCTTCACAGTCTCTCCTGAACTGATTTCGTCCGCGACATAGATTATCTGTTTAACATCATTCAACTTTGCAGCCCGTCCGATATTATCTGCAATCAATGAATATATATCATAAAACTTACCCTGCGTCAGACGGTTCAGTCTCATGATAGGGTCTTCAAAGAATATGACAATATCAATGTCTTCAAGGGCTTCCTCCACTTCAGGCAGGATGAACAGATCCTTCCTCAACAGAGTGATATCCAGATCATCATCTTCCTGGTTCCGGCTTGAGAAAGCGAACAGATTATAATCTGATTTCAATTCTCTGTATAAGTTCTTTCCTATTCTGCCGCTTATGCCCATCAACAATACGTTTTTCAAAAAGATCATTCCTCCCCGCATCAGCCTTTTGCTACATATCTTCCCTGCATCGTGACGATAACAATTAACATTACCATTAAAATAATGCCGATAAACACAAATGGTATATCAAAATATGTCGTAAATATTCCTGACGAATATGAACCGGCCACCGAACCGATTGAAAAGAATGCATAAAAGATGCCATTGGCTTTACCACGCTCATATATTTCCGTATTTTCCGCAATGATCTTATTCATCGACGGGAATATCAGGGCGAAACCTGCTCCGTAAATAATCATCACAACTAAAACCAGTGATTGGCTCGGCGCAAAATGGAGCATTACCATTGCCATACTGACTATGAATATACCGAACAGCACCAGTTTCATGGATTTTATTTTACTGTAGATCACATTGATCCGGGTCGCAAAAACAAGGATTGCAGTCAAACCGAAGACGGACAGCAGCATGCCCGTCACATGGTCCTCAAGCCCTATCAGACTCACTTTGATCGGCAGACCGAAAGCAAGTGAACCATTTGCCACCATCAATGTAAATGATGAAATATAAGCAATGATCAGAGACGGACGTAACAGTAATTTGCGGTAACTGGTCACATTATGAAAAGTCCTCTCTTCCTTGCTCATACTTTCTTTTATAGTAAATATGACAAGCAGTATGCCAATGATATATATACAGCCCAGTACAAAATAAACGGTCTGATAAGTCGCGAGACTCGAAATGATACCGCCCATCGCTGGGCCGAGCACTGCTGCTGAACCTATGGATATGCCCGTCAGCGCCATGGAACGGCCCATCGCCTCACGTCTCGACAAGTCAGCCACCAGACTGAACGCGACAGGCGTCAGCATACCCGCTGAAAAACCATGGATGACACGCAGAAACAGTAATGCCTCCACTGAGTCTATAAGCGAATATGTCATTAAAGCAACGATGTTCACAGCCATACCTGCAATCAAAATATTTCTGCGTCCGATCTTATCCGACAGGTATCCGCCTGAAACGTTACCGATCAGGTTGAAAAACGAATATGCAGCCACTATCACCCCGGCAATATATTCTGTAGCTCCGAGGGAGAATGCGAATGGAGTGATAATGGGCAGCTCTATAAATAAATCCAAAAAACAAATAAAGACAACAACAAACAATAATCTGCTCATGAAAACCACTTTCTCCGAATGATAAATACATATTCCATTATAACTGAATTCCGTATATAAGTATTTCAAAACAACTTAGTTAAAAACAAAAGAAAAAGCTTAAGATCAACCTTAAGCTTTTTCATAATCTATGCTTTATTTATTTTCTGCTCATATGCATCAATGATAGCTGCTACAGCCCCGTCTCCGGTAATATTTGTTGCAGTACCGAAGCTGTCCTGTGCCATATAAAGAGCAATCATGAACGCAACGGCCGCTTCATTGAAGCCCAGATTTGCCATCAGAACACCGCTTGCTGCCATGATCGCACCGCCCGGCACGCCCGGAGCTGCAATCATTACAATACCGAGCAGAAGAATCGTGCCCAATATTTCAAAGAATCCAGGCATGCTGTAATCCGGCAATACTGTCATCACTGCGATTGAACAGCTGACAATCGTAATCGTACTTCCCGATAAGTGTATGTTCGCACACAGCGGCACCACAAAGTCGGCAATACGGTTACGCACACCGTTCTCTTTAACTCTCTTAAGTGTCACCGGAATCGTTGCGGCACTGCTCATCGTACCGAGAGCTGTGAAATAAGCCGGCAGCATCGTCTTGATCATGACAAATGGATTTTTACCAATCGCCATGCCTGCGATAATATATTGGATCGTAATCCATACCCAGTGAAGCAGAAGTGCCACCAGCAGAACTACGCCGAATACTGCAAGCGTATCAAACACTGTACCTGTCGCAGCCATACCTGCGAATACACCTGCAATGTAAAACGGTAAAATATTGATGATCACTTTTTCGATGACATACTCAGTAATCACCTTGCCGTCATCCACCCATTTCCTCATCGTTTCCGTCTTGGTCACTGTGATGACGATACCGATCGCAAACGCCAGAACAAGCGCTGATAAAATATCCATAATCGGCGGAATATCAAATTCAAAAAATGGCGTCAGTTCCGTACCCTCTTCCGGAACAGATCCGCCATCCGTAATAAGCGGCATTACTAAAATCGCAACGAAATAAGCGAGCAGTCCTGCTCCGATGGTCGATATGTAAGCGACACCCAGCGTCGCGCCCACAACTTTTCCTGAACCGCCTGTAATTCTTGAAATACCCGAGGCGAT
>DEQG01000005.1:42900-47844 GCA_002360325.1 Salinicoccus sp. UBA3372
ATGAATGGAATAGTAAAGAATATAATCGCACCCAGAATTGCCTCGCCTGTTACAAATAAACGTGCCAGCAGTTCAAAGAAAGTTCCCCCGAAAGCATAATATAATGAACCCACTGTAATACCAACTAAAATACCTGCAATAAGTCTGATAATTAACTTCAAAATATTTCCCCCTTATAAGAGCTTAAAGTTGATTATACATTATACAATTTAAAAATAAATAAAAATTCATGCATTTATGAAAAGGTTTTCGTAACTTTTTTCACCTTGTTAAATGAAAACTTTTTCATAGGCGACATACCAGTCGTCCAGGTTTTCATCCAGGTTCAGCTGCCCTTTGAATTCATAACCGTTCTTCTCAAACTGATATTGCATCTTTTTATTTTCAAGTGACGTATCTGTATGGATGCCTTTTATTCCTTCCGCAATTAACAGTGCCTCGATTGCCTTCATCATCCTGGAAGCAATGCCCTGGCCCTGGAATTCCGGGTCGACTGCCATCCTGTGAAGCGCTCTGGAATCAGCTCTCGTCAGCTCCCATGGGATGTCATCGTATGGGTAGGGATGTTTATTATCGACGACCGCAAAACCTTTGATGCGGTCGTTCTCCTCACATACATACAGCGAGCCGTCTTCAAGGTCCTCCCTGAACTTTTCCCCGTCTGGATATTTATCCGACCACTGGTCGTTGCCTGATGCCCGCATGATCGGCACGACTTTTTCCTTGATTTTCAAAATATACGGCAAGTCCTGCACTGCCGCTTTTCTTAAACACATATTCATCACTCCACGCTGTTTTTCGAATATTTATATCAACCCGTCTATTCTTTTTGATAATCCTATTGTATAATGTAATTATCTATTATAGTAGAGGGGAATTGTAGAATGTTCAAATTTGATAAAGACACAATCCCTTATCACATCTCAAACTTGGTATTTTATTTATTTGCACTGGTATTTCTCGGCTTTTTATATTACTTTGCCTTCCTGCCGCCTCTGGTGGAAGGAAATACCGGCGGCATGTTTGCCAACTTGGGCTTCGGCGAAATAGTGGGGATATTCTTCTTCCTCGTCGTCATCAGTATTCCACTGCTGGTTTTATACGGAGCCGTATATCACGTATACAAATTGATTACTTACAATAAAAGCAGTAAAACAGCTGCTGAATAATAGTTTTTGGGATGGGAAAAAGGGAAAAGTGCTTAAAGCTCAGGCTTTAAGCACTTTTATTTATCTGTTATTTATCGTTTCCGGATACATATCATGCTCCATCAGCCTTTTATCCGCCATCTCTTCATACTTGGTTCCCGGACGGCCGTAGTTGCAGTACGGGTCGATGGATATGCCGCCTCTCGGTGTGAACTTGCCCCATACTTCTATATAGCGCGGATTCATCAGCCCGATCAGGTCATCCATGATCATATTGACACTCGATTCGTGAAAACCGCCGTGATTCCTGTAGCTGAACAAGTAGAGCTTCAGCGATTTTGATTCCACCATCTTAACATCCGGTATATAGGAAATATAAATCGTCGCAAAATCCGGCTGGTTTGTAATCGGACAGAGCGTTGTAAATTCCGGACAGTTGAATTTCACAAAGTAATCCCGCCCCGGAAATTTATTATCAAATGTCTCCAGAACTTCAGGATCGTAATCAAAGCTGTATTTGACCTCCTGGCTGCCCAGCAATGTTAAATCTTCAGTATTTTCTCCTGACATATTATCCCGCCTTCTAAATAATAAATAAAAAAAGTCATGTCCCCTTCTAAGGCACATGACTTCATATGTGTGTCTTAGTTTTTTATAGAGGGTTTGGAGCTAAGAACCTCTTTTATATCTGCTCTGATATTATACTATATTCCGAGAGCATATGACAATGCCATCCACTACACTCCCTGCTTGTTGCTCCACAACAGCGTGTGCAGCTGCGGCAGCACTCTGACATTGTTCATCCGTTGGTCGTTCATCGTCATTTCAACCAGTTGTTCATAACGGCTGAGCAGCTTTTCCGTATGGTTATCCACACTCTCGCCTTCGAGATACGGATTACCGACCTGCAGATAAAATGCTTTGTCCGGGTATCGCTCATGCATCGCTGCAGCATATTCAAAATCTTCTTCGTCAAAGATGACCACTTTCAAGTTATAAGATGTTTCACTTTCATCCAGCTTGGTGAATATATGCTCAAGTTTTCCGTAATCGGTCTTCATTCCGGAACTCGGTGGCTTCGGACTGATTGTGACATCGTCGATCAGCTGCAGCCAGTCCTGATACATGGATCCCTGCGTTTCCACGGCGAGCTGAATCCCCTTTTCCTTCGCCTGCTCAACGAATGCCTGGAGATTTTTAAGCAGCAGCGGATTACCGCCGGAAATCGTCACATGATTATAATTGTTTTCAGCCAGAGCATCGAGTGATTCGAATATGTCATCTGCAGACATCATGCGTATATTTTCTTTCTGACTGCCGTCCCATGTAAACTTGGAATCACACCAGCTGCACTGATAGTCGCATCCGGCAGTTCTGACAAACATCGTCTTCTGTCCGATGACGGCACCTTCACCCTGGAATGTCGGGCCGAAAATTTCCAATACAGGTATTTTCATTATTTATCTTTCCCCTTCGGTCTGTAAACAACATAGCTTGTCGGTGTTTCCCTCAGTACGATCTGCAGGCATTTCAGCTCATTTTCCTGTTCTTCCTTTATATATTTATCAACCATTTCATAAATCACTTTTGCCAGTGTTTCAGAAGTCGGCGGTATGTCATTGAATGCCTCATGCTCATTCAGCAGTCTGTGGTCGAACGCCTCCATGATGAGATTTTTCAGCGCAGAAAAGTTCACCAGGAAACCGAGTTCATCCAGCGCATCTCCCACGATGGTCATATTCACATGGTATGTATGGCCATGAACCCTCTCACATTTTCCCGCTCTTTTATCAGGAATGAAATGTGCTGCTGAAAAGTTCAAATCCTTATTAAGTTCATATTCGTAATCATGACTCGGTATCGGATACATCATGACTATCCCCTCTTTCATTAATATATTCCTCGAAACCTTTATTTCTCAATTCACAGGCCGGACATTCGCCACAGCCGTCGCCGATGACGCCTTCATAGCATGTCAATGTCTTTTCCCTGACATAGTTCAGCTTGCCCAGCTCATCCGCCAGTGCCCATGTTTCCTTCTTATCAAGCCACATCAAAGGCGTTTCTATAATAAAGTCCTCATCCATCGCGAGATTCGCGGTAATATTCATCGACTTGACGAATATATCACGGCAGTCCGGGTAGCCGCTGAAATCCGTCTGGCAGACACCAGTCATGATGGTGCCCGCTTCAATCTGGTAAGCAAGCGCTGATGCAAATGACAGAAATATCATGTTCCTTGCCGGGACGAATGTATTCGGGATACCCTTGTCATCATCCTCGATTTCCATATCATGCGAAGTCAGCGCATTCGGACTGAGCTGGGACAACAGGTTCATGTCCAAAACATGATGCTTTAAATTGTGCTCCCCGGCAATCTGTCTGGCCACATCTATTTCAAGCGCGTGTCTCTGACCGTAAATAAAAGTGACGAGCTCAACTTCCTCATAGTTTTCCATGGCATAAAACATGCAGGTCGTAGAATCCTGGCCACCCGAAAAAACGACTAATGCTTTTTTACGATTCATAATCCACCGTTCCTTTAAATATTCATTAATTATTAAATTTTAACAGTTTCAGCGCGATTTAGCCATGAGTGTCACAATTATATAACAATAATTACATTCAATGGACTTCATAAAACTTATCCATTTTGATATAATTACTAAATGTATTAACTATCAGGTATAACCTGCAATTATAAATGATAGGTGGAATAGACAATGGAATATCGAGTATTACTTTATTATTACTACACTGATATCGTCGATCCTGACGGCTTGAGCAAGGAGCATTTGAGAATCTGTAAAGATATGAATCTGAAAGGCAGAATCTTAATCGCACATGAAGGAATCAACGGTACGGTATCAGGCACTGTAGAAGACACTGACAAATACCGTCAGTACATGGAAAATCATCCCTTATTCAAAGGTACGGCTTTCAAAGTTGACGAAGCAGACGGACACGCATTTAAGAAAATGCATGTTAGACCGCGTCCCGAGCTTGTAAACCTGAGCCTGGAAGATGACATCAACCCTCATGAAATCACAGGTGAGTATTTATCACCGGCTGAGTTCTATGAAGAAATGCAGAATGAAGATACAGTCGTTCTGGATGTCCGTAACACTTATGAATATGACGTCGGTCATTTCAGAGGCGCCATCCGTCCGGAAGTCGATACTTTCAGAGACACACCTGAATGGGTACGCGAAAACCGTGAACTGTTCGAAGGTAAAAAAGTACTGACATACTGCACAGGCGGCATACGTTGTGAAAAATTCTCAGGCTGGTTGAAGCGTGAAGGATTTGAAGATGTCGGCCAGCTGCATGGCGGAATCGCATCATACAGCAAGGACCCGGTCGCAAAAGGCCAGCTCTGGGATGGTATGATGTACGTCTTTGATGAGAGGCTGACAGTACCCGTGAACCAGGTTGAACACAATATCGTCGGCAAAGACCACTTTGACGGCACACCCTGCGAAAGATATATAAACTGTTCAAACCCGGAATGTAACGCCCAGATCATCGCTTCAGAAGAAAATGAAGCGTATCATTTAGGCGGATGTTCACTGGAGTGTGCAAAACATTCACGCAACCGCTACATCGTGAAAAATGAACTGTCCAAAGAATACGTGGAAACACGTCTTGAAGAATTAAGAAATTCAGATTTCGCTGATTTCGATATGATCGGCGATTTTAAAGGTTAATACAAATGATTGATAGAAAGAGCCTGGATAAGGCTCTTTTTATTTGGATGGGGTGAATATTTCGCTGGAATGGTGAGCCAGCTGGCTGC
>DEQG01000009.1 GCA_002360325.1 Salinicoccus sp. UBA3372
TAATTTATAGGGTCCAGTTTAATAGGCAGCAGGGTTTTGTCATTCTTCCATAATACGATCAACCATCAGTTTCGTATTCTTCACCAGTATATTCACCGTATTCGACATATAGTCCGAACTGAAAGTCAGATGGCCGATGGCATACATATGTTTCAAAGTCCCATAGCGCGGACTGATCACCCTGTGCTGTTTATCCACGATCAATCCGCCGAGTTCACTCGGAGCAATCAGCATGCGGTTCACCAGATTCACAATTAAAGGTGCCGTTTCTTTTTCAATATCTTTTATCGGGCCAGTCGCATTGATCAGATAATCCACTTTGAAAGTTTCTGCCCTGTCGGTTTTCACTTCAAACCGGCCGGTCGTTTCCACAGCTTCAATGCCGTCGATGATGCGTACCCTGCCCTCTTCAGCCCAGTCGACCAGCTGACGTGCAACTTCAGGCGGCATCGGTGAGTGATTTTTATCGATGAGCGGGTGAATATCCTTCATGAACTTTCTTTTATCGGATTTTGAAAAGTATGGAAATACTCTGCTGAACAGCGGGTTTACCGCGATGATCAAATATTGCAGCTTCCCTACTGCATCTGCATGATGTATATCATATTTCAAATCATTCAAAGTACTTTCGGGATGTCGATAAAACAGTTTTTCATCCACAGTGTGCTCCGCCATTTCCTTTTTGAACAGTTCTATGATCTTATCCAGTGAAATCATATCATCCTCTATGTAGGAATCCACTTCGGCCTCGGTAAAATATTTAATATTCAAATCATGACGTGTTCCTCTTACCGAAGGCATGTCGCCGCTTCTTGAAAACAAATGAACTTCATCTGCCGACTCCTCCATTATCAAGTACCTTACACAGTCAATGGCAGACAGGCCGGTGCCGATCACTCCTGCCGACCCGTCCAGATCTGTAATATTTTGATTCAGAGGATAAGGATTTTGAAAATAATTTTCCATACCTTTCAATTGATACGGATCATTGTAGCTCAGCTGGCCGGTAGCGATAAACACCGCATCATATTCATCCGTCTTATATCCGGATATGACCGCAAAACTCTCCCTTTCCTCATTGTAAATGACATCGGTCACCTTTTCATTGATCAGCTGGACATTGGAATGCGCGCCCGCTGCACGCCGGAACATATCCTCAGCGTAATCACCGAAATGTTTCCTTGAATTAAAATGTTCAACCGATTTATCTTCAGACTCCAGCCACTCGACAAAATTATAAGGTGCATCGGTCATGGACATTTCATCAGAAGGTATATTGAGCAGCAGTACTTCACTGTCTTCGATATACGGTTTTCCACGCCCCATACGTTGTGCCGAATCAAAAATATCAATTCTTAATGATTCATCAAAATTTGGGTGATTGACCATATGGTGCAGGATGGCACTTCCGGCGATGCCCCCGCCGACAACAGCTATTCTTTTCTTCATTATTCCGCCTCCGATATCTTTCCCGTAATGGTTTTTTATAAAATAAAACCCCATACATGAAGTATAGGGTCATTAATATGAATCAGCAAAATAAATCTATGGATTCAGTGTTAAAATTGCATCTTCTATTTCTGCCAGGTCTTTGACAGTATACTGGAATCTGCCGTGGAAAATATATTTCAGGAAAAATTCTTCCAGTTCATCTTTGCCGACCAGTACTTTGACATTATCATCCGAGTAGTTGGCAATTGAATAATTCCCGCCATCTTTAGGGTTGAAATATATTAAAGGGACAACATCATATTGTAACTTCAATATATTTTTCAGTTTCTCCGCAGATAATTTCGTCTCGTCAATTATCGGGTTGTAGTGATTGACGGATATATTCTCAGAATCTGATTTATCAAAGATCAGTGTCTGTTCCTGAGTTTCATCCAAATTCAACAGTTCAAAGAAAGATTCGATATATGGCAGTTCTTCAAAATTGTTTTCACTGATACCGTGAAGGATGTGTCCACTCCAGTATTTTGAATCAATCAAATACAGACCTGTACGTGTCAGCACCAGATGATCAATTTTCCTTGTGTTTGTAAAATTGCGGCTCGGAAGATATACATTCGACAGTATCAGCATATCGGCATCACGGATCTTTCCTTCATCGACCAGCTTTTCCTTCAGCTGTATCAGGGCTAAATCCGTTAAGTACTCTCCCTTATCCATTGTAAACTGATGCAGACTTTCAAGCTTGTTATTCAGTAAATTTGTATCATTGTGATATTTTTCATTGAGAGTCGAAACTTCCTTCTTATGAGTCAGATGTTCCTCTTCCCGTTCGTTCTCGTACTTATCAATCAGACTTTGTTTTTCATCATTGTATGAGTCCTGAACTTTATTGATATCATTACGATGTTTAAAATAATACACTAGAAATACAATAACCAGAATTAATAATACGGCTGCTACAGCTATAAAAATCGGATCTGTAAAAATTTCAGTGTTCATACGCATATCTCCTATTCCGCTTGTATTTTTCGATATCTTTCTCCTCTAATATTATAACAATACTGCGGATGGTTATCGATACAAAAGAAAAAAATTTTTAATCATCCGGCCTCTAAAATGATTAAATATTATTAAAATGGCTAAAACGCTGACAGAAGCGCATTGCAGACTTTGAAGACCAATTATTTAACAACATTTACATCGAATTATTTAATTTTTTTCAGATTATATGTTTTAATAAGCGACACATGGGTAATGTAAGGATAACTTGCTATATAGAGAAAGAGAGTTAGCGAGGTTACTCATCAATATTATATTAGGAAATTAATTAGGAGGCTTTTACTATGGAACTTAAAAAATATCTTTTAGCAGGCGGCCTGGCATCAGTAATGGTACTTGGTGCATGCGGCGGCGATACTGAAGAAGATCCAGCAGCAGAAGATCCGGCAATGGAAGAAGGCGCTGAAGATCCGGCAATAGAAGATCCAGCAGATGACGAGGAAGAGGAAGAAGAGGAAGAAGACGACGCTGGAGCGTAATCTTCAACCCCAATTTAAAATTAGAAACCCGGAGCAGGATTGCTCCGGGTTTATTTTTGTCTTTAATGATTTATAAATGTTTTAATCTGATCCACTTTATCCAATGCTTCCCACGGCAGACGGATATCTTCACGCCCAAAATGGCCATAGCTTGCAGTATCCTTATAAATCGGACGTTTCAAATCAAGCATGTCAATAATGCCATCAGGTGAAAGATCGAAAAGTGCCCTGATTGCTTCTACAATTTTGCTCTCTTCCACTTCCGATGTTCCGAATGTATCCACAGAAATGGATACCGGCTGGCTGACACCGATTGCATACGCGAGCTGAATTTCACATTTATCGGAAATGCCGCTTGCCACGATATTTTTTGCAATATATCTTGCAGCGTATGCAGCGGAACGGTCCACTTTAGTCGGGTCCTTGCCGCTGAAAGCACCGCCGCCGTGTCTTGCATAACCGCCGTAGGTGTCCACAATTATCTTTCTTCCTGTCAAGCCTGCATCTCCTTGAGGCCCGCCAATGACGAAACGGCCTGTAGGGTTGATGAAGTACCTTGTATCCTCATCCAGCAGCTCCGCCGGAACAACCGCTTCTATCACATGTTCAAGCAGGTCATCGTAAATCTGCTGCGTAGATACATCTTCGCTGTGCTGTGTAGAGACGACAATCGTATCCACACGATTCACTTTATTATTCTCATCATATTCGACAGTAACCTGTGTTTTACCGTCAGGCCGCAAATAGTTCAATGTATCGTTTTTCCGGACTTCCGACAGACGGCGTGACAGTTTATGCGCAAGTGATATCGGCAGCGGCATCAATTCAGAAGTTTCATTGGAAGCGAAGCCGAACATCAGACCCTGATCCCCTGCACCTGTCGTAATTTCATCCGTTGTTCTCGTTTCGATTGCGTTGTCCACTCCGACTGCGATATCTTCCGACTGCTCATCAATACCGGTCAATACTGACATCGTTTTATAGTCATAACCGTATTTGGCATCGATATAACCGATGCCTTTCACAGTTTCTCTGACGATTTTGGGAATGTCCACATAAGTTTCTGTGCTGATCTCACCTACAATCATCGCAAGTCCTGTATTTACGACTGTTTCACAGGCAACACGCGCGTCTTTATCCTGCTTGATGATTTCATCCAGTATGGCGTCTGAAATCTGATCTGCAATTTTATCCGGATGTCCTTCTGTCACCGACTCTGATGTAAATAAATTCTTCTCACTCATTCTGTATATATCTCCTTTAAGTTATTCGCTATCTCTTAAAACAAAATAAAGCCTTCTCTCTGACATAGAGAAAAGGCTTCGCTCTTCCCCTTATCGATCAGAATAATCTGCATTCTTTAGCACCTTTCTTTAATAAAAGAGGTTGCTGGGCTTC
>DEQG01000113.1:0-12036 GCA_002360325.1 Salinicoccus sp. UBA3372
CCGCGTTCCACCTTATTACTTTCGTAATAAGCTCGTCTCTGTGGCACTTTACAGCTAGTCCGGCCTTATAAAATCACTTAGGCCGTTTCACCGCCGTCAGCCGTTATTCACGACTGCCCTGACTTATTGTTTCATCAGGCACGAACACTACGCCCGTCTCAGGTGCGTGTGAGCATGGACTTTCCTCTATACCCTGAATGATATAGCGATTATCCGAGATACCGAATTAATTTAATTTACTTTTGATTGGCCAAAAACTTTCTTTTCTAAGTTTGACAATCGTTTCAAAATATCAATTTGATGATTTTGACTTTGGTTTTCCTGGGAACGGGAATTTGTTGCGACCCTGATCCTCAAATCCTCGACCTCTTTTTTCAGCCGGGCATTTTCTTCTTCCAACCGTTTTACATTATTATTCATGTCTGACATCTTTTGATAGTCACTGATGACATCGTCAAGGAAGCTGTCCACTTCGATGGGTTTAAAACCTCTGACCGACTTCTCGAACTCTTTTTCAAAAATGTCTTTTGCGGACAATTTTAAAGTCGTCTCACTCATTGCCTCACCTCTTAATTATCAAACCTGGAATCAATATAACTGTTTATCTCATCAAATTGTATTCTTTCAATATTATAAGGATTTTCATCGAGGAATTCAAGTATTTGATTGTAAAGAAAGCGGACTTTTGAATCGGCCTCCTCATCGAATACGATTATTGCCCCGTCTGTGTTTGAAATAAGAAAACGGTTGATGTGTTTAAACATGCCGGGATTGCTGTACGGTTTCCTGTATATATAATCTTTGAAGTCTGATTTGGCCAGGACAGACTGGAGTATGGCCTGGTCGTTTTCGTTAAATCTTTCATCAAACTGATAAAACGGCATCAGTACACCAAGCTTAACATCGTAATTGTCCTCTTTCAGCGCAATGACTTCTTCTGCGGCATAAAGTTCTATGCCGATGTTGCCCTGGATGATGAACCACTCTGCGCCTTCATCTATATACTCAAGCAGCTTGGAGCGGATGAAGGCTTTCAGAACTTTCACCTCATCCTGGTCGGATTTGAAAATGCCGAGTTCATACGGGCGGTAGCCGCTGATCAATACTCTCACATCAATCCCTCTTCTTTCGCATGCTTCAGCCACACGTTGATGAATTTATACTTTTCGTAGAAATGTCTTTCCCGGAATCTTGAAGTATGACAGGCCATCAGCAGTTCCATCAGTTCAGCAGACGTTTTTACCCTTGTGCTGTCGTGGAACCTTGAATCTGTATCGAAGTTCAATATATTTGAAGCGAGATCTTTATTTTCTTCCAGAAATGGTTCGACTTCTGTTTTAAAATCAAATTCATAACCGTTCAAGGCTTTATGGTATCTTTCGTAAATAGTGTCCATTAATTGAACATACTCGCTGTTAGTATGATTTCTTGACAAAAATGTCACACTCCTTATAATAATTCATTGGTTTAATCGATGCTAATTAATGTATAATATCATCACATATATTATAATGAAAGGCGATGTACATGAAGTATCCAAAAGGCATTAAGCCGGGAAAGTACTTTAACAGTCGTAAATCAAAACCTGACAACAGAGTAAAATACGGTCAGCGAGGCATGACCCTTGAAAAGGATTTGGATATAACTAATAATTATTATCTGCAGACTTCCCGCGCGGTCATCCATAAGAAACCGACACCGGTTCAGATTGTCAATGTGGACTATCCGTCGAGGAATAAGGCGAAGATCGATGAAGCATACTTCAAAACACCTTCGACGAGTGACTATAATGGAATTTATAAAGCCAGATATATAGATTTTGAAGCAAAAGAAACTAAAAATAAAACACGTTTTCCTTTTATAAATATCCATGCACACCAGGTAGACCATATGAAACAGTGCTACGAACATGGCGGGGTCGTATTTCTTATTATACGCTTTTCCAGCTTTGATGAGACATATTTGATGCCATTCGGAACATTTTTGATCCATTGGCAAAATTATCTGGATGGACAGCGCAAATCGATTGCCTACGATGATATTAAATCAGGAAGCTGCATACTTAGACAAGGTATGAATCCACGGATTGATTATCTGGCAGCGGTGGATGAAATTTTTTTCGGAATGGAGAATTTTAATGAAAGATAACTATAAACGAAGTACCGGGCAAAAAGGTGGCCAGGAAAAGCGTGGCAGTAAAGAGAAGCTGAGTAAAACATCAATAATCAAAAGAATCGTCATATTTACGGTGCTGATCGGTCTTGTCTTTTTAGTTCTCGGCTCAATGCTCTTTGCCTACTACGCTTCAAGGGCACCTGCCTTCAGTGATGAAAAATTGAGGGATCCCGTCCCCGCGCAGATTTATGACAGGAATGATGAACTTGTCACGACTGTCTATCAGGGACAGAAACGTGAACTCATCGATATAGAAGATGTTCCGGATCATGTGATTGATGCTGTTCTCGCAGTCGAGGACAACCGTTTTTATGAACACGGAGCGATCGATTTCTGGAGACTCGGCTCTGCGGCCCTCAGCAACGTCTTTGACGGCTTCGGTTCCGAAGGTGCCAGTACAATCACCCAGCAAGTGGTTAAACGGACGTTTCTGACAGACGATAAATCACTTGAGAGAAAAGCGCAGGAGGCATATCTCGCCTACAGACTTGAACAGGAATATTCCAAAGATGAAATACTTGAAATGTATTTGAATAAAATTTATTATTCCGACGGCATCTACGGCATCAGAACAGCAAGCCTGTACTATTTTGATAAGGAGCTTGATGAGCTGAACCTTGCAGAATCGTCGTATCTTGCAGGTCTGCCGCAGCTTCCCAACAGGTACAACCTATATGTTGAGGATAACCGCGGTACTGACCGTGCACAAATAGTGCTGAGACTGATGAATGAACATGAGCGCATCACTCCGGACCAGTACGAGGAAGCACAAAATCAGGATTTATATGCGAACCTTGTCGACCGGAGCGATGAAGAAAGAGCGTCTGCAGAACCTGAAGATCCGGAATACGCTTCATATATCAACTTCGTCAAAAATGAAATTTCTCAGCATGACAGCTTCAGCGACAGTGATATCAGCGAATTGATGACGAGTGGCATTCAGGTTTATACAAATATGGATGCCAATGTTCAGAGAAACCTGCAGGACTTGACGGACAACAGGGAGTATTACTATAACCCGAAATTCCAGGATGATGCTTTTGATATCGCGTCGACTGTTTTAGATACGCAGTCAGGTGAACTTGTGGCAATTTCCGGCGGACGCGACTACCAGGAAGTTGTCGATCACAACCAGGCGCTTGTGGCAAAAAACACAGGTTCCACAATGAAGCCGTTCCTGTCCTACGGCCCGGCAATTGAAGAACTTGAGTGGCGCACGGACCAGACAATAGATGATGAATATGAGTATTCTCCTGAAGGTTTCGACCAGATCAGCATATATAACTACGATATGCAGGATCACGGCCAGGTGACCATGCGAAATGCACTCAGCAGAAGTTATAACATTCCGGCGGTAAAAGCGTACGAGACTGTCAAAGATGAAACGAATGACAGCACTCCCGAAGAATTTTCATCAGAAGCCGGACTGGATTATTCTAATAAAAATGAAGGCGACTATGATGTGTCGTTCAACGACGTACTCGGCGGTAACCAGTCTGCTTTCAGCCCATTGCAGATGGCTGAAGCATATTCGACTCTCGGTAATAACGGAGAGTATAATGAAGCCCATGCAGTGAGACATATAGTGACGAACGACGGTGATACGGTAGAGTTTGAACATGAGTCGCATCAAGCCATGGAAGACTACACAGCCTATATGCTGACAGACATGCTGAAAGATACATTCCAACCATACGGAAGTGCCGATTATATTTCCATGGACGGTCTGAACATTGCAGCAAAAACCGGTACGACTTCATATTCAAGAGAATTGCGTGAAGAACAGAATCTGCCTGACAATGCGGCGAAAGATGCCTGGATTGTCGGTTATACCCCTGAATACACCATGAGTGTCTGGACAGGGTTCAATACGACACGGGAGGATGGCGAAACATCGTTTGTCGGCACAGATGAGCACATTACACCGCAGTGGTTCTTCAGGGATATCATGCAGACCATCAGCACATATAATGGTCAGGACTTCGAACAGCCTGAAAGTGTCGTCAGACTGAACAATGGTGAACTCGCAGTCCAGGGCAGCGAAGATATTGAGCAGTATGAATCCCAGAACAACAATTCAAACGGCTCGGACAACGGTTCAAACGACTCCGGCGGATGGAACTGGTACTGGAACAGCGACGACAGTGAAGACAATAATGGCGGATCAGAAGAAAGCTATAATGAAGCGGAAGAAGAAACACCGGTCACAGGTGGAGAATCAGAAGAAGATAATGTGACCGAAGAGCCTGTACAGGAAACCGAGCCTGCCGAAAACAATGGTGGCGAGGAAGAAGAGGCCGAAGAGTCACAGAACAGTACTGAGGAAACACAGACTGAAGAACCTGCAGAATCTGAAGACGGCAGTGACAACACTGAAGAAACGGAAGATGACGCTGCATAAAATATATTTTAAAAGGTCCAAATCCCCGATCGGGGATTTGGACCTTTTTCATTGCTCTTCCTTCAATTTTCTTTTCATCCGTTTACGGCCTTCTCTGCAATCATCCAAGAGAGGACATGTCTCACATTTCGGCGTTCTCGCAAGACAGTGGTACCGTCCGAAGAAAATCAGCTGGTGATGCGCCTTGCTCCATCTGTCTTTCGGAATTTTCTTCATCAGTGTTTCCTCGACCTGTGTGACATTATCTTTATATCTGGCAATGCCGAGTCTTTTGCTGACGCGTTCCACATGTGTATCCACGGCAATTCTCGGAATGTCGAATGCCACTGAGAGCACGACATTCGCAGTTTTGCGCCCCACGCCGGCCAGGCTTACAAGATCTTCATAATTTTCCGGTACTTGACCGTCAAATTTATCAATCAGATCTCTGCATAATTTCTGGATGTTCTTCGCCTTGTTTCTGAACAGGCCGATTGTACGTATATCATTTTGCAGTTCCTCAAGTGGAACCTCTACATAGTCTTCAGGTGTCTTATATTTTTTAAACAGGCTGCTGGTCACTTTATTGACATGGTTGTCGGTCGCCTGAGCCGATAACAGTACGGCAATGGTCAATTCAAAAGTATTATCATGGTTCAGTTCCGCTTCGGCATCCGGGAACATGGAATCGATGATATCCAGCATTTCAACAGTCTTTTTACCACTAATCATCCAAACTTTCTCCTTTCAGCCAATTTCTGATCGGCGGCCGCTCTTTTTTCGGTTCTAGCGGTGTATGATTCAGATTGTTTAATATCCGTTCCACATACTGCAGTGAAGTGATTTGATTTTTGTAGGCAAGATTGACGGATTCTTTTATCATATCCGCCGAATATCCAGAATCATCCAGCCAGCTGTTCATACGCTGAAATTCATTCGGAGACAGAGCCCTGCCGTATAAATTTTCTATGAATGAAAACAGTTCCTGAATTTGTGAAGCGTCGGCAGCCGGCTTCTTCTCAGGAGACAGAAATGCTTCCAGCTTCTTATATGTAGGTTCAACACTCAGCAGTTCTGAATGCTGCTGACCGTCCGTTTCATTGTAGATTTTTATAAATTCCTTCGTGAGCAGCTGCTGGATGATCATATTGATTGATTTGGTGGTCAGTGTGGTCCCTTCGATCAATTTTGTAATATCAGGCAGCGGCTGTGTATCGGTATGGTGCTGCATCAGCTTGATCAATATGATCAGTTCACTTTCATCCAGATCAAGCTCGCTGTAATGGTCAAAGAGTATTTTATTGACCGGCACAGTGATATTGCGTATATATTTATCAATCATATATGAACCTCCTTTCTAATAAAGAACAGTGTGCACAATAGGATTGCTGCACACTGTTCTCGGTTTACATGTTCTATTAAGGATACAGGCGGTTTAGCAGTCTTGGGAACGGTGAAGTTTCACGAACGTGCTGAACGCCGGATAACCATGCAACTGTTCTTTCCAGACCAAGCCCGAATCCTGAGTGAGGCACACTGCCGTATTTTCTCAAATCAAGATACCATTCATATGCATCAACATCGAGGCCGGATTCTTCAATACGCTGTTTCAAAGTATCGTAGTCATGAATGCGCTCACTGCCGCCAATGATTTCCCCGTAACCTTCCGGTGCAACCAGGTCGGCACACAGGACGGTACGCGGGTCTTCCGGATTTTCTTCCATGTAGAATGATTTGATTGCTTTTGGATAGTTGATGATGAAGACAGGTTTGTCATAATGACTTGCAATTTCCGTCTCATGCGGTGCACCGAAATCATCGCCCCACTCGATATCATCGAACCCTTTTTCATGCAGCAGGTCGATTGCTTCAGTGTAAGTGATTCTTGGAAACGGTGCTTTTATTTTTTCTAAAACGGAAGTGTCTCTGCCGAGTGCTTCCAAATCCAGTTTACAGTGCCCGAGTACATTTGTAACGACATATTCGACATACTGCTCCTGGACTTCCAGGCTGTCATCGTGTTCATAAAATGCCATCTCAGGCTCAATCATCCAGAACTCGATCAGATGACGGCGTGTTTTGGATTTTTCGGCTCTGAAAGTCGGTCCCATCGTAAATACTTTACCATGAGCCATTGCAGCAGCTTCTGCATACAGCTGACCGCTTTGAGAAAGGAAAGCATCTTCATCGAAGTACTTCGTATGGAAGAGTTCTGTCGTCCCTTCAGGCGAGCTGTTTGTCAAAATCGGTGAATCTATTTTCTTAAAGCCGTTGTCGAAGAAAAAGTCATGTGTACTTTTGATGATCTGGTTTCTGATATTCATCACAGCATGCTGTTTTCTTGAACGCAGCCACAGGTGGCGGTTATCAAGTAAGAATTCAGGGCCGTGCTCTTTGGGCGTGATCGGATAGCCTTCAGCCTCCTGGATGATTTCTATATTGCTGACTTCCATTTCATAACCGAAGGATGAACGGTCGTCGCTCTTGATTGTTCCGGTGACGTACATGGAAGTTTCCTGGCTGAGTCCTTTGGCGACGGCAAACAGTTCTTCATCATTTGCCTTTACTACGACACCCTGCATAAATCCAGAACCGTCTCTAAGCTGTAAAAATTGAAGTTTTCCGCTGCCGCGCTTCTGGAGCAGCCAGCAGCCGACCGTTACTTCCTGACCTTCATATTTCGGTGATTCTTTAATCGTAATCTTCATTCTTAAACTCCTTCTAATCTTTCTGTGACAAAATTTTTGATTCGTGTAATTGCTTCTGTCATCACTTCTTCACTTGTTGAATAGCTGATGCGTATATTATCTTCCAGACCGAAAGCGGATCCCGGAACAACAGCAACATGAGCATTTTCAAGCAGGTCTTTGACGAAATCGTCCACAGTATCATAACCCATCTTATCCGTACATTCCTTAAAATTAGGGAAAAGATAAAATGCACCTTCAGGTTTAATACATGTAGTGTATGGAATTTCTTCAAGCAGATTGTAGGCATGGTCTCTTCTCTGTCTGAAGGTCTCATTGAACTCTGTCAAAAATGAGCGATCCATTTCATAGGCTGCAACTGCAGCCCACTGTGATGGTGTAGACGGATTGGAGGTAGACTGGCTCGCCAGTCCTGTCAACCCTTTGATCAGAGCTTTGTCACCGCATGCATAGCCGATTCTCCATCCGGTCATTGCGTGGGATTTACTTACACCGTTAATGACCACCGTAAGGGCTTTCATATCTTCATTGACGGAAGCGATCGAGTGATGCTCGGTGCCATATACCAGAACTTCGTATATTTCATCGGCAACGACGATCAGATCATTTTTTGCAACGACTTCAGCCAGTGCTTCCAGTTCTTCTTTGGAGTAAACCATACCGGTCGGGTTGTTCGGTGAGTTCAGCATAAGCACTTTCGTCTTATCAGTGATATTTTCCTTTAAAAGTTCCGGAGTAAGCTTGAAAGATGTGGATTCATCTGTGTAAACAAGTACCGGTGTACCTTCTGCAAGCTTAATCTGTTCCGTATAACTCACCCAGTAAGGAGAAGGGATGATAACTTCATCTCCACTGTCGATCAAAGCCTGGAAAACATTATATAATACATGTTTTGCACCGGACGCGACGAAGATTTCGTCAGAGCCGTACTCCAGTTGATGATCTCTCAGCATCTTTTGTGATATCGCAGCTTTCAGCTCAGGAATTCCGGCTGCGGGAGTATATTTGGTCGCACCTTTTTTTACAGCATCAAAAGCTTTTTCTATGATTTCATCAGGTGTATTAAAATCGGGTTCACCTGCTCCAAGTCCAATGATATCGACACCGGCCGCTTTCAGTTCTGCAGCTTTAGCTGTAATGGCCAGTGTTTGACTCGGTGTTAAATTTTGAACGCGTTGAGAGAGTTCCATATTTCTGCTCCTTTTAAGTATGATATTTTATTTGGATATACTAATTATAAATGACTCAGGTACTGTTTAAAAGTATTGCGTGAGCCTTTGATTATATTTTCATCTGGAAAATATTTTAAAAATGCATTTTTATATGGTTTTGACAGTATCCTGTTATCAAGCAGCAGTACAAGACCGTGATCTTTTTTATTTCTTTTGACACGGCCGATCATCTGCCTGAACTGGAATACCGCCTGAGGCAGATCTTCACTGTAAAAGTTTTTGAAATCATTTTGTTTAGGAATCGGGAAAGGCAGTTTTGACAGCATGATGCATTTATCATCAGTGCCCTCGATATTAATGCCTTCACTGAAACTGGAAGTTGCCAGCAGCAGCACATTTTCGAGCTGATTATACTGGAGCAGCAGTTTATCATGAGAAGCCGACCGATTTTGCCTTAATACGACGAAATCATTGAACAGTTCGACTTCCTTTGTAAGTTCATATATTTTATTCAGAAGTTCGTAGTTGGAAAAGATGACGAGCAGCTTGCTGTTTGTCTCGATAAGATACATGGACAGATAGTCTACCAGTGCGTATAAATATTCCTCATCATTCTGGTCATATGCCGGTATGTCATCAGGAATGAATAATTTAGTGTTATCGAAAAGTGTTTCGTTCCGGATGATGGCACTGTTGAACGCCGTGTCTCCAAACACGTAGTCCAGATGTTTGAATGACCCCTTCACTTCCAGAGTGCCTGACATCATAATCAATGATTTAATATGATGATTTTCAGCCAGCAGCTGAAATTTCGGATGGGTGACAATGAACTTCACCCGCTGTACATTGTTATCATTCTCAACATTGTAGTTCCCATTTTCTACAGACTGATTCAAATCGTTCAACGTCGTCTGGAAGTAATGGATATGATTGTACAGTGCCTGGTATTGATTTGTTCCCCGTATCGTTCCTAAAAAGATAGAGCAGAATTCTTTTGAACGGTTGATGATACTCTGTACACTTTTTATATTATTGGCCTGGATTGCGTCAAAAATCATGTCGACATGCTGATTGAGTTTTTCCATCAATTCTTCCAGTAAATATGCAGATTTGAAATCATTATTCTCAATATATGAACTCAGCAGCCTGTTCTGTCTTGGCGTGCCCACCTGCCCGACAAAGAATTTCATGCTTTGGTAGTTATATTCAGTCTGCGTTCTTTGGTTCAAAGAAGTATTGAGCTGATGCGCTTCATCTACAATAAGATACTTTGAGCGGCTCAAAAGCTCGAGACAGTCCTGTATGAAATAGTGGTTGGTAAACACTACCGGTGCATTATCCGCTTTTTCAAATGCACGGTCAAAGTAATAGTGTTCATTGGTCCTGCCGGTCTGTATGAGCATCGTCTTATAATATGCTTCTTCAGGACCTTTCAGACCGATTTCGGACAGATCGCCGGTCTCTGTTTCGAGCAGCCACGTCAATAGTCTCATTTTCAGCAGTACCACTTCAGGGTTGTTATCTTCCGTTTCGAGCAGGGAACTGACAGCATTCAGATCCAGGTAATTTTCACGGCCTTTTAAATTTACATAGTCAATATTCAGATCGAGCGCTTCGGTCAGCAGACTCAGTTCATTGTTCACCATCTGATTCTGTAAAATTTTTCTTGAGGTGGAAACGAGAATCTGCTCATCATACAAGGAATGGAAACTGATTGCTGCAATTAGAAGCGCGCTTGTCTTTCCTACTCCGGTGTAGGCTTCTATTGCCAGATGTTCCCCTTTTTCAAAGTGGCTGAATATTTCATTGGCCAGCCTGAGCTGGTCTTCCCTGTGTTCGATATTTCTGTAATTCACGTATTTATCATAGAGCTCGCGGACTGTGACCTCGGGTATTTTATAATCATGAGAGCCGGATTTCCTGATATAGAAATCTTTGTACAGCTTCAGATTCTCCCTGGGCTTCTCCATCTTCGTTTCCGACAGCAGACTGAATATCAGATCTGCCAGGCTGTATCTCAAATGTTTTGACAAGTGATACAGCTGCTTTAAAGTCTCACTGTTGGTCCCAGTCATCTTATCCAGCAAATACAGGAAAAGCTCTGCCGTGGCATATGCATCTTCATCCGCCCTGTGCGCGTTTGATAAATTGATACCGATGGTGGAAGTGATTTCAGCTAATTGAAAACTATTTTCCGCAGGTAGAAATATTTTCGACAGTTCGACAGTGTCAATCGAAAGATCCGGCGAATAGTTCAAATGACATTTACTGAAATGATTTTGCAGGAACGCCAGGTCAAAATCGACATTGTGGGCAACGAATACGTGATTCTGCAATTTTTCATATATGTCAGGTGCGAGATCTTTGAAAGCAGGTGCACCCTTCAGCATGGATTCATCAATATTTGTCAATTCCTGAATAAAAACCGAGAGATCTGTATTGTCACTCAGAAACGTGGAATACTGGTCGACAATCTGTCTGTTGTTTATAAACACGATACTCAGTTGGATGATGCTGTCTTTATTTTTGTTGTTGCCTGTCGTTTCCAGGTCCACAACAGCAAACTTCTGATTAATCATAAAATATCACCAATTTTTAAAATTCGATATCAGCACTTATAATTTTATATATCTCTCCCGATTCATCCGCCACGACTAAAAATCCGTCATCAGTAATATCGACCGGTTTGCCCATGAAGGAACGGTTCATTTCAGAAATTCTCATGTGTCTGCCAAAAATGATGGACTTGGAAACCCAATCATTTTTGATGGATGAAAATGGAGTGCTTAGGAATAATTCATAATAGTGCTCTATTTCTTTGACCAAATGATTTAGAAACAATTCAATATCAATTCTATCATTTTTACGCAATTCGCTCTCGATAGAAGTGGCATTTTCCAATTCTTTTACGGCTTCGGTTTCATAAAGGTTGATTCCGATGCCGCATATGATGGTCTGTATCATATTGTTTTCACTGAGGACTTCTGTTAAAAATCCGCACACTTTTTTATCGTTTATATAAATATCATTGGGCCATTTGATGCCTGTCTGCAGATCAAATGATTTTTCAATGGCACGGGCGATAGCAAGGGAAATAAACAGATTGAACTTGATGATTTCATTAAGGTCGATGTCAGGTTTTAATACTGCAGACATATACAGACCGGAGCTTTTCGGAGACAGCCACTCTCTGTTGAAGCGTCCCCTGCCTTCGGTCTGTTCATTTGAAACGACAATGAAAGGCTGCTGTTTTTCAGATATATATTGAAAAGCGACCTTCTGAGTCGAATCGACGGATTCCCGGTAAATGATATCCGTAAATAAATCAGATTGTGCAATCATGGAGGACAGCAACGTTTCGTTCAGCTGATCAGATGAACGGGTCAGCATATAGCCTTTATTCGTTACGGACTCCACTTTATATCCGTCTTTTTTCAAGTTTTGTATTGATTTCCAGACAGCGGTCCTGGAGACACCGAGCTGATCTGCCATCTTCTGTCCGGATAAAAACTGTTCTTTATTTAATAACTTCAATACTTTCTGATCCAACTTCAACATGTTTTTTCACCCAATTGATAATATCGTTATGATTATTATTTAC
>DEQG01000113.1:12154-21936 GCA_002360325.1 Salinicoccus sp. UBA3372
CTCAAGATCTTTTTTACTTCTTATAATCAGTGACGGCTGTAAAATAAGAGCCTCTTCGAGGACGGTCACGTCTTCAATCAGTTCATTGTACTGGTTCAATCTGATGAGCCGCCTGATCACATCTTCATGATATTGATAGGCTATTTTTCTGGGATGGACATCTTCGGCAGCGGACTGAAGCAATAATTTGCCGTGTTTAACGAGTTCGATTTCAGCGTTGGATAACTTTAAATCTCTGAGTCTGCCGATCAGCGTGTCATTCTTTACAGACTGTGTGATGAGTTCGTCCATAAAATCTTCCACATGGGAATTCATATATTCATCCTTGCCGATGTCTTTAAAAAGCGGGATGAATGCCATCAGTCCGGCCTGAACAAGCTTCTCTTTGGCGCTTTTCAAACCGTTGCCCGCATATGTCTTTTTAAGCTCTCCGACAATACGTTCGACAGAAACCTGCTCTACTGTATGGGCGTTTTCCATCATCGACCTTTCAGTAGCCTTTTCTATTGAAAAATTCAATACTGACATGAATCTGATTGCCCGGATGATTCTGAGTGGGTCTTCCCCGAACCTTTCATCGGGCTCCCCTGCGGTGATGATTTCTTTCTTCTCTATTGCCTCTCTTCCGGAAAAGGGGTCATGAAATATCATGTTTTCTGACATCGCCATGGCGTTCATGGTGAAGTCCCTTCTCTTCAGATCTTCATCGAGAAGGCATCCGGTATGTTTCCCGTCCACTCTGTATGTCGTCACTTCAAAAGGGATATTTTGAATGAGTACAATTATTGTGCCGTGTTCTTTTCCAACATCGATCGTTTTATCAAAAAGCGCTTCAACCTCGTCCGGCCGTGCATCAGTGGTAATATCCACATCATGCACCTGCCTTTGCATGTAGTAGTCCCTGACACAGCCTCCGACAAAATACGCTTCAAAACCATTTGCGTTCAATGTACTGATTACCGTTTCCCCGACTCTGAACAATTCTTTCATCATCATTCCTCTTTTAGTGAAAAATACAGGTCTTCATACTGATCGATTATACTCTCACTTTTGAACCTGGATTCAATTTCACTCAGCATGCTCTGCTGCATCGTTTTGTATTTTTTATCATCGCCCAACAGTGTCATAATGTAGCTGGCAGCCTGTTCGTAGTTCCCAATTTCAGCTATATAGCCTGTCTCTCCGTGCTGGATGACCTCGCTGATGCCGCCGGCGGTGGAACCGATCGGGACTGCTCCGCAGTTCATTGCTTCCAATAACGCAAGCCCGAAACTCTCCTGCTCGCTCAGCAGCATGAAACAGTCGGACATTTTATAAAACCGCACTACATCGGACTGCTGACCGGCAAAGATGACTCTGTCCGTCAGGCCAAGATCAGTTACGAGCTGCCTCATGCGGTTCATTTCCGGCCCGTCCCCGACCAGCACGAGTACCGCGTCAATTTCAGAAGCTGCGATATTGAAAGCTCTGATAATATCTTCAATCCTTTTAATCGCCCTGAAATTTGAAGTATGCATGATGACTTTCGTATGTTCATCAATGCCGTAACGTTCTTTCAGCTCAGCAGCAGTATCTTCTTTATCGGACATGTTAAATTTATTTTCATCTATAAAGTTATGAACAGTTGTTATTTCCTTGTCAGGACTGATCAGACGGTACGTATCGTCTTTCAGGCTGTTTGACACAGAAGTCGTTATATCTGATGACTCGATTCCAAATTTAATGGCACTTGTCAAAGTCATATCATGGCCAAGCACGGTAATATCTGTGCCGTGCAAAGTCGTCATGATCTTGACATCACTGCCCGACATCTGTTTGGCAAGTATGCCACAGACAGCGTGAGGCACTGCGTAGTGCATATGTATGACGTCCAGATCATAATACTTGATCACTTCTGCAATTTTACTTGAAATGGTTATATCATACGGCGGATACTGGAAGACGCTGTAACTGTTCACGTCTGTCTGATGCACGTATATATTGGGGTGGTCTATGGTCAGTCTGAACGGCATTTTTGACGTAATGAAGTGGACCTGATGGCCCCTTTTTGCCATTTGGATACCTAGTTCTGTTGCGATAATGCCACTGCCCCCGACGCCCGGGTAACATGTAATTCCTATTTTCATATTATCACTCTCTATCTATGTGATTGAGGTAATGCATCACTGCACTGGCAGTGCCCTCATTTGTCGCCAGCGGCACATCATAGACATCTGACAGTCTCAGAAGCGCTGATACATCAGGTTCATGGGGCTGTGCAGTAAGCGGATCCCTGAAAAAGATGATGATATCAATGTTGCCGTTTGCAACCATTGAGCCGATTTCCTGATCTCCGCCAAGCGGACCCGATTTAAAGCGGTGGACTTCAAGCCCCGTTTCCTCAATGAGCCGTTTTCCGGTAGTCCCTGTAGCATACAGATCATGCAATTTGAAAGTATCTTTATATTCTTCTGCAAATGTTATCAATGCTTCTTTTTTCTTATCGTGTGCAATCAAAGCAATTTTCATAATGGCCCCCAATAATCATTATATTACTATTATAGATAAAATGTTTTGTTATGTGAAATATTCGAAATAAAAAACACAGCCGGAATTTCCCGACTGTGTTAATAAAAGATTAGCTCTGGCTTCTTGCAATTAAGATGAATCTGACAAGTTCTGCAACTGCGACTGCTGTAGCAGCTACATAAGTCATCGCTGCAGCATTCAGAACTTTTTTAGCATGTCTGTACTCTTTTTCATTCACTATATTCAGCGACTCTATCTGCTTCATCGCCCGGCTGGAAGCATCAAACTCAACCGGCAGCGTCACAAGCTGGAACAATACAGCGAATGCCATTAAACCGATACCGGCCCATAGCAGATATCCTCCGAACTCTGTATTCATACCGATTGTCAGTAACATACCCGCTATGATCAAGAAGTATGAAAAGTTACTTCCTAACTGTGCAAGAGGGAACAATGCCGATCTGAAACTTAAAAACTTGTAGCCGGTTGCATGCTGTATCGCGTGACCGACTTCGTGTGCAGCAACTGCAGTGCCTGCTACACTTGGTTTATCGAAGTTGTGTGGAGAAAGCCGGATTACCTTGTTTTTCGGGTCATAGTGGTCACTTAGAAAACCTTGACCTCTTTCCACTGCAACATCGTAAATACCATTTTCATGTAAAATTTCCTCTGCTACTTCTCTCCCTGTCAAACCACTTGTGGAACGTACTTTTGAGTACTTGTTGAAAGTGGATTTAACATTCATTTGAGCGAGCATTGGAACAATCATCAATAATACAAAATAAATGATGATACCCATTAAATCAATTCCCTCCTATATTATCTCTTCTTATATTTTACTTTAGATTTTAGTCATTCGTCAACGAATTACTTCTGGGAACGAGCTGCTGCAGAAGTACAAGAACGAATACAGTCAGCCAGAAAGCAAAATAGCCGATATGGTCACTGTACTGCGACAGCTGGCCATACACAGGATACTGTCCGTACACATAGTCGATGACATCATTATGAAAGAGCCAGATAGCGGTAATATACAGATGTATCGGTTTTATTTCCAAATATGGCAGGAATAAAAAAGCCTGTACAGCCATTATGCTGTGTGAAGCGACAAGCATCAGGCCGATCCATGATATGAATCCCGTCTCCATAAAAGTAAGGAGGTTCATTACGACGGCCCATACACCGTATTTGATCAAGGTGGTGAAAGCCAGCGCATCTATCAGCCCCCACTTCTTATTCATCAGTATGAGAACAATCAGGATGCTTAAAAACAGAGTTGCTGTGGGGCTGTCGGGTACGAATGGCATAAAGTACCATTCTGTTTGGGAGAGCTGTCCGCCATACCAGTAATAGCCGTAAATCGTGCCTATGAAGTTACTGATCAGTAATAATACTAAAAACCACTTGTTATACATCAGTTCGATTATTTTATTCATGTGATCACCTAAGAAAAAAACCCCTTTGTAAAAAGGGGTTTTAAAAGTTTATTCACCAGAATCCGGTGTGTTTTGAGCTTCGTCGTCAGAAACTTCTTCAAGATCTGCAACAAATTCTGAAATTGCTACAATCTCATCATCAGTCAACTGATCTTCGAAAGCAGGCATTTCATCTCCGACACCGTTTCTTACGAATGCTTCTACAGTCGCAGCGTCCAATTCAGGTTCAACCAGGTTTGGACCTGATCCCCCTGCAAGTTCACCGCCGTGACAACTTGTACAGTTGGTACGTATCAGCTCGTTAAAGACGGGGTCTTCAGCATCCAGGTTTGAGAACACGATCTGCCCTTGGGCATCCTGCTGCTCCCAATCATGGTAAGCAACTGATTCCCATGTTGTATAGAAAATTATTGCCACTGTCACCAGCATCAGTCCGCTTGCGATAGGACGGCGTTTCCAGTGACGGTCTTTCTTATTATCCAGCCAAGGTGCTAATAATAACGCAGTAAATGCGATACCTGGTATTACGATTGCACCGATAACGTTAAATGGTCCCGATGCATAAGTGTATTTTAATATTTGATAAAGAAATAGGAAGTACCAGTCCGGTAAAGGAATGTAACCTGTATCAGTCGCATCGGCAACACGCTCAAGCGGTGCCGGGTGGGCAACTGTCAGACATAAAAATCCTATAAGGAACACTGCTCCTGTTATCCATTCTTTTAGAAGAAAGTCCGGGTAAAATTCTTCTGTGCGCCCGGGAAATTCTGAATAGTCGCGATTGAGCTTTGGTTTATCATATTTCTGTATTCGGGAATCTCCGACAAATGTCAGTCCTTTTCCACGTTTCATAAATTTTTACCTCCCATTTCTCCTATAGTGGACCTGCGATACCTTGTCTACGTATCATGATGAAGTGAATAGCCATCAACACAAACAGTGCAGCAGGCAGGAAGAATACATGGATAGCGAAGAATCTTGTCAGTGTCTGTGCACCGATAATTGTATCATCACCAGCTAGCAGCGTCTGAATCCAATCACCGATAAACGGCACACTGCCTGCGATATCCAGTCCTACTCTAGTTGCGAACAATGCTTTCATATCCCAAGGTAATAAATATCCTGTGAATGCAAGACCAAGGATTGTTGCGAAAAGTAACACTCCGACAACCCAGTTCAACTCTCTTGGAGCTTTATAAGCACCTGTAAAGAATACTCTTAAAGTATGTAAAAACATCATTACAACAACTAAACTTGCACCCCAGTGGTGCATACCTCTGACAATCAAACCAGCTGCTACATCATGTTGAAGATAGTAAACAGAATTCCAAGCATTAACGATATCCGGTACATAATACATTGTTAAGAACATACCCGATAAAATCTGAATTAATACTATGAAAAATGTCAGACCTCCAAAACAATAGACAAACGCAGAGAAGTGATAGGCAGGGTTAACATGCTCCGGCACCTCATGATCTGCCACATCTCTCCAAATAGGAGTTATATCCATGCGGTCATCTATCCAATCATAAATTCTATTGAACATTTAGTTCCCTCCTATACTAATTCATTTGGAAATACTTGGCCTATTGTAAGAAATCCATCGGATTCGCCAACTTCGAATTGATCCAATGGCCCTGTTGGAGGAGTTCCTGGTACGTTTTCTCCATTCTTCTCATATAAACCGTTATGACATGGGCAGAAGAATCTTTCTGGATTATTATCATCAGCTGCCCATGTTACTGTACAGCCAAGGTGCTTACAGACAGGTGAGAATGCGATAATCTCATCACCCTCTTTATAAACCCAGGCAAAATCTGTTACCTCACTTGTATACCAGGCATCTTCCTGTTCAAAAGTGAAATCGACCTGCATCGGTTCTTCAGTGATTTCATCAATTGTAACACTTGTCGTTATCATCGACCCTTCGGAATCGTCCTGGAACAACGGGTCCAGTGCCATTCTTCCCATTGGAAGTATCATACCAGCCGCCATAAATGATCCAACACCCATTAAGGAATAGTTCAAGAACTGACGTCTTGTAACTTTTTGCGACATTTTAATTTCCCCCCTCAAACACATGCGTTCTTTTACATTAAATATAACTAGGACATATCAATTTTAGCCTATTAAATTCTGACGGTCAATAAGCTTTCACAATTTTTAATGCTCGCTTTATGCGATAATTGTGTAAAAAGTATTCAAACTTAACTGTTCCAAATGGAAATTATGGATTTCATCACTTTTTTGACTTCATCATTGACAAGATCAAATTTAATGTCATTGCTCATATCCTGCAGCGGAATCTGATTCAATTTTATCGAATTGAATTCATCATCCAAATTCAAGTGTGTCAGTATGACTACATTTTTAAACCCGTAATCACACAGCTGTTTCTGGTACTGTTTTAAAACTTCAGTGTCTGAAAGGACAGTCGTCATTGCAGGAGTGATGAAGATTCTTCCTTTAAACTGTTTTTCAAGCTGTATGGTGACAAGCTGTACAAGCTCGATATCATTCGCATGCGTCAGTGCCTGATCATCCAAATCCGCACTGACGAATGGAATGACGGCAGTATCCACAAACTCAATCTGCTCTTTCAAATTTTTAATATCATTAAAATTGTATAACATGATTTCACCTTTCACATGTCTTTCTGTTTTTGAGTTCTTCAGTCAATCTGTAAAACAGATCTCTGTCATTGTTCATCAGGGCTGTATCAATCTGTTCCTCAAGAACTTTAATCTGGTCGTGAATATGACCTTGATTACTGTCCCGTTCACTATTTTTCATTTCATCATATCGCTTGTTCGGTGTACTGAAAACAAATTCCAGAAATACCGGTTCCATATCATTACTGTTCAGTTCATGTAATATGACCTCGCCGTCAGTCGTCACAATCGATTTTTTTTCTAATACAAGTGTCGGACGGCCTGTAGTTTTTTCAGCAATCCTCAGCCTTCGGTCTATGGTCATATCACTGAAAGATACACAATCGATGATGTTCGGATGTGCTTTTATGAAGTTCAATATCCACACAGCCACCCTGTCTTCAAAATCAAAGTGATAGAGAACATAATCTAAGAAATCACGTTTATGGTTCTTCGTCCTCATCTGTCAAACGCTCCTTTTCATCCTGCCATTTCATATTGCCAGGGTCCAGCTCTGCAAGTTTATCAAGGATGTCTCTACGCAGCGGATGTCTGATTTCGCTCAAGTAATAAAAGTAGTCTTCGTAAAATTCCAATGAGTCCCCTATTAGCGGCGAAGCTTCTTTATAATACTTCATCGCTTTTTCATCATCTTCATTGATGGTGTAGATTTTCGCCAGAAGATACAGGGATTCTCCGGATAATGCATGAAAATCGAAATCATCTATATAATCTTCGATATCTTCAGTGGCATCGAGCTTCAGCAGTGTCTCAAAAAGCATCAGGTACGCATCATCGTAATCCTGGTCGATTTTTATCGCTTTCTCAAAATACTGTAAAGCCTCTTCCGGCTGGTTAGTTCTGAAGTGCAATCTGCCAAGATGGAAATAAACAAGTGGGTTCTTATCATCTTCCGACAAATATTTCTGCATGACTTCAATCGCTTTCGGCAGCTCGTGCTGCGTTTCGTGAATGTTCATCAATAAAATATAGGCATTCATATAATACGGTTCGTTGTCCAGAACTTTTTCAAGCAGCACAATGGCATTATCGTATTCCTGCACCTGGTATTCCAGAAGCGCCTGGCGGTACCAGTCATCATTTGTAAAATTGTCATCCTCTGCCGCTTTGAAGTACGCCTGTGCCTCCTCCAGATTCAGAAGGTTCATATTGATTTCAGCCAGCCTCAGATTGATGTCTACCTGATTGACCTGTCCAATTTCCTGATTCAGCATCAATTGGTAATGCCTGTTCGCCTCTGTCAGATCTCCATCATGGAAATAAAGTTCGGCAATTGCAAAGTCGATGATCGGATCATCAGTCAGTTCCTTTGCATCAAACAATGATTTTACAGCGATATCATTCATATTCAGCTGTTGGAATATTTCCGCCTTAAGCATCATGACAGTTGCTGTTTTCTTAGAACTGTTGATCAGACTCAGCGCCTCGTCCAGACGATTATCAGTAATCATCAGATCAGTGAGGTAGGCAAGTATTTCATCATCGTGTTCAGTCTGATTATAAAGGTGGACATACACCTTTTCAGCATAGTTATGAAGGCCGCTTGAAATCAATGCGTCTCCAAGTATGAACAATGCATCAAGATCATCCTCCTCTTTGATTTGAGGCAGATCGTTGATGATGGCATTCAATTTCTGTTCGGGGTATTCACCCCCGTTTAAATAATCAATGGCTTGATAAATTTGTTCCTGCATTATATATATCCTTTCATCTAGCCTGTTTTAACTGCTCCATATCCTCCAAAAAGTCAGGGTAGGAAATACTGATTGCAGAAGGGTCATCGATGTTGATATCCTTATCGGCTGCAATACCCATGACGAGCAGCATCATTATGATACGGTGGTCATGATAACCTTTGAAGTCATTATCGGTCAATTTGATTTCGGAAAGCGGATGGACGATGAAGCCATCATCGAATTCCTCGAATCTGATGCCGAATTTACTCAGTTCGTCTATAACTGCCCTTAATCTGTCCGTTTCTTTAAAACGCAGTTCTTTGGCATCTTTGATGACGCTTGGTGAACTTCCAAAAGCACCCAGCACTGCAAGGACCGGTATTTCATCAATCAATCTCGGGATGATATCACCGGATAGTTCATAGGAACTTAAGCTTTCAGAGTGTTTCACCCTGACATTGCCGATCGCTTCGCCCTCGGTTGAAGTTCTCTCCACTTCAATATCCGCGTTCATCTGACTGAATACATCAATGATGCCTGATCTGGTTTCATTGAGTGAGACATCCTCTATTAATATATCGGAACCTTCAGTTATTGCTGCCAGCACCATTAAAAAGGCTGCTGATGATATATCTCCCGGCACCAGGACATCCCGGGGCTTCAAGGACTGGTTGCCTTGCAGCTTGACGGTCAGCCCTTCAACCGAGATATCGACCCCGAACTGCTCAAGCATAATCTCGGTATGGTCCCGTGATTTGAATTCTTCATGTATTATCGTTTCACCATCTGCGAATAGACCGGCAAATAATATTGCACTCTTCACCTGTGCACTTGCAACAGGCATTTTATATTCAATGGCATTTAATGAACTCGGTTTAATTTTTATCGGCGGGTACCTGCCATCTTTCAAAGAGATGTCGGCACCCATTTCGCCTAATGGCCCTGAAACACGGTCCATCGGCCTTATGGCAATGGAACTGTCCCCTTCCATCGTTGCACTGATGCCGAGACCTGAGAGCAATCCCATAAGAAGGCGCGTTGTTGTTCCTGAATTACCAGTATACAGAACATCGACGGGTGTCCTGAAATTTTCTGCTCCCGGAGATGTCACTGTCATCCGCCCCGCTTCATTTGTGATGCTTACACCGAGCTGTGACATGATTTCTGATGTTCTGAAAGTATCATCGCTTTCGAGTGGTGATTTGATTGTGGAAGTCCCTTCTGCAAGGGCGGCCATCATCAGTGCACGGTGTGTGATTGACTTATCGCCGGGCACTTTTATATTACCGACAAATTTATGATTTAATAATGATTTCATATGGACTCCTTTATCCCGCTTAAATAATTTTCAAGCGCATCGATATTCAATTCTGTAAAATAAGGAGAAAAACTTTCATCTACTAAAACAAAACCGATTGTTTCATTTTTAATATTTTTCTTATCATGTCTCATAAGGCTGATCATCTGTTCTATATCCATTTCGCCCA
>DEQG01000113.1:22063-23470 GCA_002360325.1 Salinicoccus sp. UBA3372
TTATATTGGTATTCGATTGCATGGCCCAAAGTGTGACCGAGGTTTAAAAATTTTCTTGAACCGGATTCGAACTCATCCGAGGTTACATAGTCCATTTTAGTTTTGATGCCTTCGATGATGCTTTCTTCGATGGCATCCATGCTGATTCCCGAAGCAGTTTTATCCATCAGATTGACGGCAGCCTCTTCACTGTTTAAAAGTGCATGTTTAAAGACTTCGCCAAATCCACTCATGATTTCACTTTCAGGTAAAGTGCTTAAAAATTCCAGATCATAAACAACGGCGGCAGGTCTGTGGAATGCACCGATCAGATTTTTACCGTGACCTGAATTGATTGCAGTTTTACCCCCTATTGCTGAATCATGTGCCAATATGGTCGTCGGTACCTGAATGAAGTCCACACCTCTTAAAGTTACAGCAGCTGCAAAACCGCCGGCGTCACCCGCAGCGCCTCCGCCGATGACGACAACAAGACTCGAACGCTTGATGCCTTTTTCGAGCAGGCTCTCGGTCAGATCCATAAATGAATGGAAGGATTTTGCCGACTCGCCACTGTCTATAAGAATCGGATCTTCGATTTTTTTTAATATTCCATCTTTGAAATGTCCATACACTGTCTCATCCACTATATAAAACACTTCGTTATATTGGGATGTGTAATGTTTCATTACTTCATTGAAAATACCATGTCCCACATGGACGGTGTAGTTATTATCCGGGTAAGTCGTTTTGAACTCTTTCATGATCAGAAGTTTTTAGCTCTCTCTTTATAATCTTCGACAGCCTGTTTTAATTCTTCAAAGTTATCATGTGGGAATTTATCCAGTATTGCACGTGCCATTTCTATTGCAACCATATGTTCACAGACAATGGATGCCGCAGGCACTGCACATGCGTCACTGCGCTCCACTGTAGCCTTGAATGGTTCTTTCGTATTGATATCGACACTCATCAATGGTTTATAAAGGGTTGGAATAGGTTTCATCACCGCTCGGACAACAATCGGCATTCCTGTAGACATTCCGCCTTCAAAACCACCAAGGTTGTTCGTCTTGCGGATATATCCTTCTTCACTGCTGTAAAGAATCTCATCCTGCACCTGTGATCCCGGAGTATGCGCGAGTTTAAAACCCATACCGAATTCTACGCCTTTGAAAGCGTTGATGCTGATGACACTGCCTGCAATTTTAGAATCAAGCTTTCTGTCGTAATGAACGTAGGATCCAAGACCGACCGGCGGGTTTTCAATGATAACTTCGACGATTCCGCCGATGGTATCCCCATTTTTCTTCGCTGTATCAATCAGTTCCTCTGTTTTCTTTGTCTGCTCATCTGAAATCATACGTACTGAAGACTGATTTGCACCTTCAGCGATTTCTGAATATGAATATTCGCCTTCATCTTTGA
>DEQG01000113.1:23537-26676 GCA_002360325.1 Salinicoccus sp. UBA3372
GCCCCGACAGCGACACGTGCAGCAGTTTCTCTTGCTGATGACCTTTCCAGAACGTTTCTCAAGTCACGCGCGTTATATTTAATACCGCCGACAAGATCCGCATGTCCCGGACGAGGCTTGGTGATGACACGTTTCATCTTCTCTTCTTCTTCCGGAGTAAGCGGTTCGCTGCCCATGATCGTCGTCCAGCTTTTAAAATCATCATTTGTCAGCTCGATCATTATAGGACTGCCGAGAGTTTTACCGTGACGGACGCCGGCACCGAATGTGAATGTATCCTTCTCGATCTTCATTCTGCGGCCACGGCCGTATCCGCCCTGCCTTCTTATCAGCTCAGCCTCCATACGGTCTTTATCTATAGGCATGTTTGATGGAAAGCCTTCAATTATCGCAGTTAGTTTTGGACCATGTGATTCACCTGATGTTAAAAATCTCATAATTCCACCTTCTCCTCTAAAATTATATTAAAAAAAGCTGAGTAATAACCCAGCTCCTTGTTTCTTTGTTTAGTAAATCCAGTCTTTGTTAATTAGGCTGTAGTCGAGTACTTCAGCTTCATCAAAGAAAAGATTGATTTCTCTTTCAGCACTTTCCGGTGAATCTGAACCATGGATAATGTTTTTTCCAACAGTTAAACCAAAGTCGCCTCTGATAGTTCCCGGCGCCGCTTCTTGAGGGTTCGTCGAACCAACTACCAATCTTGCAGTAGAGATTACGTTCTCACCTTCCAGTACCATTGCGAAAACCGGTCCTGAAGTAATGAAGTCAACAAGCTCTCCGAAGAAAGGTTTGTCCTGGTGTTCCTGATAATGTGTTTTAGCAAGATCCTCTGACACATTCATCAATTTTGCACCGGCAATTTTGAAACCTTTATTCTCAAGTCTTGAAACAATCGGCCCGATAAGATTTCTTTGTACCCCATCAGGTTTAATCATTAGAAAAGTTTTTTCCATTATTAAATCTCCTTATAAAATAGTTATGTTCTTATATTATCATTAATTAATTTCATTGTTAATTTATTTCAGACGTTTTTTGAGTTTTTCTGCTATTTCCAGCAAATATCCTTTAACCGGCTGCTCGATATCACTTAGATGGGCGATCGCTTCATCGTAATGATCGGAGCTGATTTCAAGAGATTCTTCAAGAACATCTGAATTCAAAATCTGTTCGATCAGTGAATCAAGCATTTCAGGTTTATTTTTAAACTCAGTCAACTGCTCCCTGAACTGTTCATCCTTATCCCTGAGAAGAAGGACCGGTAAAGTATAATGACCGTTGGCCAGATCTGAAAATTTCGGTTTGCCGAGTTCCGACTCATCACCTGTAAAGTCCAGACAGTCATCTATGATCTGAAAACTGACACCGATATGATGAGCGAACTCGGTCAGATGGTTCATCGTCACCTCATCAAGGTTGCTTGCATAGCTTCCAAGCTCTACACTCAGCACAATCAGCAATGCCGTCTTACGATAGATTTTTTTGTAGTAATCATCATAAGTCTGATTTTCATTGAACTGATGGTTGAACTGAAGCAGTTCGCCGCTCACAATCTGTTCAATAGCAGCTGAATAGGTTTTATGGAATCTTTCATGTTCAATGTCGCTGACCATTTGAACGGCCGTTGATAACAGCAGATTGCCCGTATTTACCGCCTGGAAGTAGCCATATTTATAGTAAGCGGTCGGTCTGCCCCTTCTTAACCCACTGTCATCAATGATATCATCATGGACCAGCGTCGCCATATGAAGCAGCTCAAGACTCGCACTCACTTTGTAGACGTCGTTTATCCTGTCGGGATTCCCCAGCTTTCCCGCAAGTATGGATAAAGTCGGACGTAATTTTTTCCCGCCTGATTTATACAGTTCGACACTCAGATCATTGGACAGCACGCCGGCCGGTTCCAGATTTTTTCTGATCAGTCTGTCGACTTTTATAAAATCAGATGCCAGATATGTTTTAAAAGATACCATCATTAATTCACATCAATCGGTTTTATTGCAAAGTGGCTGGCTGCCGTACCTAAAGTATGGGGAATGATTTTAATGTTTGTGAACCCTGTGGTATCCAACATGCGCTTCAGTTCATTTTTAGTCATGAATGAACTCGTGGATTCATGGAGCCATGCGTACTCATCTTTCTTTTTGACAATGATGCCGCCTAGCATGGGCATGATTTTACCGAAATATAGTTCAAATCCCGAGTTGATCAGGTTATTTTCCGGTGTGGAGGTCTCTAAAATGACAAGTGTCCCGCCTGGTTTCAATACACGGTAGAAATCAGCGATGGCAGCCCCGTAATCAGGCAGGTTCCTCAAGCCGAATCCGATGGTCACATAATCAAAATGATCATTTTCAAATGGGAGGTCCATTGCATTACCGTGGATAAGCGATATATTATCCCACTGTTCTGTTTTACCTTCGGCCACCTCAAGCATATTTTCACTGAAGTCGAGCCCGGTGGTTTCTGCGCCGCTCGCCGCAAGTTGAATCGTCCAATCGCCTGTACCGCAGCATACATCAAGAACCGTCATATTACTGTCCAGAAACATGTGGGACATGGTTTTATTTCTCCAAAGTGTGTGCTGGTTGAAACTTATGATGTTATTCATATGGTCGTAATCTTTTGAAATCGTGTTGAATATTTTATGTACACGTTGTTCTTTATCCATTATTGTCACCTGAACTCTTTGTTATATATGGTAAGTTTTCTCTGTTAATGCTGTCGATGTATTGATTGATTAACTGTAATAGGCTGTTATGTGCATAACCATTATCTACAAGATAAATGAGAGGTGCAAATAAAAGACTTTTTAATTCAGCATGGGGGGGATTTTTATCAGATGTGGCATAAGCTGATTTGATCGAAGTGATTTCTTTGGAAATGCTGGACACATCGTTTATCACTTTATACTCATTATGTAATGCTAGTATTTTATAAAACTGGCTGAAAAAGTAGTCGCCGGTCAAAACATGCTCTTCCCTATCTGCATCATCTGGTTCTTCATCTAAAATCTGTAATGCTTTATTGAAAAATAAAACCGCATGACAGATGTGAGCATCACGTATGATATTTTCTTCATCTGCAAAGAAGGTGAAGAATGGCTCATTATGTAATTTCAGACTGTTATTATTCAGATCTT
>DEQG01000058.1 GCA_002360325.1 Salinicoccus sp. UBA3372
AAAAAGATTATAAAAAGTTGGACGGCATGTTAAAACAATGGGTGGACACTGCCGAAGAACGTTTAAAAATTAGAGGTTCTGAGATTGGAAAAAGGCTTGGTAATACAACCTATTCTAAGCTGGCCGGTTTTAAAGAATTAAAGAACCAAAAGTTAGGTGTTCGTCTTATCTTCAAACCAACGAAAGATAATCAGATAGAAATTATAGAAATCGTGGCCATAGGCAAAAGAGACGAAGAAAAAGTATTTTTAACTGCTGAAAAAAGAAGAAAAGATCATTTATAATTCTATAAAGAAATAATTGAGTCTCTGGTTATTCGAACCAGAGGCTCTTTACATAGATGAAATATATTATTTACCACAGGCTGCTTAAAAATTTCTCTGTATAAAATGGCCGGTTATCGTCATCGAAAGCGACGCCGACTCCCAGTTCCCTGAAGCTGTTGTTTAATATATTCTGACGGTGTCCTTCCGAATTCATCAACCCATGGTGGGCGTATATACTGCTGAACTGTGCCGCTGCGAGATTTTCACCGGCGGTGCTAAAGGAGATATCATCTTCCGCCATCCGGTCAAATGATGACTGTCCGTCTAAATTGGTATGGTTGAAATATTCATTCTCTGCCATATCGGCACTGTGCTTTCTTGCTGTGTCACTGACTTCCGAGTGCCACTCCAATGGTTGCAGATCATATTTGACACGTGCTGCATTTGTCAGATCGAATAGTTGGTATTCAAGACCTTCTCCTAATGATTCACTGCCGGGAGGATAAATTCCGTCTTTCCCAGCTTCCAGATTTTCATCGATGATCTGTATTGCTGTCACCGAATTTTCCTGGTGTACATCATAGAAAATGGTGGTATGGTTCCCGTCCGTCTGATAGACATCGTATCCGTCCTGATTGCTGACCTGGTAATTGAACGGTCCGCTCTGAATAACATCTTCAGGTTCGCCGAGTGTTTCGTGCACTGCATCTTTTGAATCCGCTAAAGTCAAACCAGGTTGTGATGAAAGCAGATCCTGATTGGTGTACAGTCCGCGTACTGTCTCCTCGCCGTCATATGCCACCATCATGAAGTTGTGGTAGTTTTCATGATAAGCTGACCAATTCACACCATATTCATTCTCACTTACCCGCTCAGGTTCACCGTACAGTTCATCCACTGATTCTTTCGTGTCACCAATCTCCACGTTTCCAACGGAAAATTGCTGTTCTTCCGGTGTCCCCAATTCAAGTGGTTCTACTTGTTCCTGCTCAGATTCTGACTCCATGAAGGAGGCAAAGAATGAGCTGATCCGGTCTCTCAATGCAGTGAAATCAAAATCGATATTTTCTATTGTATTACCGGTCGAATCTCTTACTGAATCCAATGTTTCAGAGACCTGATCCGGCATTATGTCATTGACGGAATCTTCCCAGTAAGGTTTTGCCCAGATGCTTACTGCTATGATCATCAGTACAAAAAATAGACGTTTTAAAATATCTCCCCCTCCTTTCCATGGGAAATGCATATATATTTTAATTTGAATCGGAAATAAAAAGCAACTCTTGTGAGCTGCTCTGGTTGATTTATATAGATTAATTACTTTATGATTACGTGGAATTAAGCTTTAGAGTCTACAAATTTTCAGATGCGATTTTAATCCAATTTACAAAAGCTTCTAATGCATCTGGGTCCGCTTTTTTCAGCTCTTCTTTAATATAAGGAAAATCAATTTCATCATATCTTATCGAAATCAGGTAGATGCTGTACTCCTTACTGTCAGCTCTTTCATAGTCTAATGCTCTGTCGTATAATATGCTTTCTATTGATTGGACTAAAACATAGTCTCCACCTGATATACTGACCTTCTTGACTCTGTCATAGGCAGGTGGCTCCAACGCACTGGCAACAATATCAACAGCAATATTAAGTTCATCATGGTGATACATGCGCGATGTTTTTTTAAAACCAATTTCAAGAAGCAGATATCCATTAATATCGAGGCTGATGTCACAAAATCAATATCATGGGTAGTATATTTTCCGACTGTGTATAATTCCAATGAAAATCCACCAACAATAATGGGCATATCACTTGTATTGACTTTCTGAGACATTAATTTCGTAATGATTGAAGCTACATTAACCATTCTATGGAATTGAGTCGTATCAGATTGAATTTGCCTAAGATCATACTTGGCTTCATCTATACTGTATTTCATTTTCTTTTTCCCGCATTGCGTCTAATAATTTTTGTTTGTCTTTATTTTTACGTGGTCGGTCAAAATGGCGTGTCCCCGGCACGAAATCAGGATTAACTTTTCTAACGGCCTTAATCGCTCTTTCTCTTCTTTCTTCACTTGTCCTGAGTAAATAATCAAATTCAATAGTCTCCATGAGACCACCTCTTTCCGCTTTTAGAGTTACATTCATTATACTACGTTTTTAGTATAACTACACTTTTGAAATACTGAGAGATTAATCCTCCTGAGTGATTTTCGTTTCTCTTTCGAAATTCACAACCAGCCATTGCCCTTCTGAGATAAATAAAACATGAACAGCTTCATAATCGTCCGGCGGTGATTCTATCCATTGCAACAATCTCTCAACGACTTTTTCTTTGTCCTTTAAATAGCGTTCAATTACTATTGCCTGCTCATCCAGCCGGGTGGTCCAAATTTGAGATCTGACCATCACCATGGAATAATATGTCCTTATAAGTTTTTTGGAGAAGTTTTGCGTGAATACTTTAAAGGTTTCAGTATCAGCATTTCTTAACTTGTCGATATTACGTTTAAGACTCATTTCTATATCGCCGTTGAAGCTGATGGGTATTTCAGCAATCAATTTATATGGCCCAAAATGGACTCCTATGTCCTCCCCATAGAGACAGGTACATATTTCTTTAATAAAAGCCTGTTCATAATAATTGTCAGGATCCATGACGTAATCATATTCTGCGGTTGCGATTCCAACTTCA
>DEQG01000135.1:0-19458 GCA_002360325.1 Salinicoccus sp. UBA3372
CAGAGTAGGACGCTGCCAGGCAACGATAAAGATCTGATCATTGTGATCAGGTCTTTTTTTATGGTTTGAAATCATTGCTTTTCATCTGTCCATTCAGTAGGTCCTCCCTTATATATATCTTTTCTTCTAATAAATAAAATAAGCCTTTTATTACTCATTCATACATTTCGTATATTTTTACCAGTGTATACGTGTTTATTTTTATGTGGTAACATTAAATATATTTAAAATTTAAAATTATTGTCTGGGGGAATAGCGATGGGATCTAAATCTAAAATAGCACTGATTTTAGGGGTGCTTGCGGGTATATTGTTATTGGCGGGTATAGGCGGTTTTGCAGCTTACCAGTTTTTTGTGAACACACCAAAAAACAACTACCTTCTTGCTGAAAAAGGTGAAATTGATTATTTTACAGAAGTGATTGAAGATCGTTTTGAAAATGAATTGGAATGGTATGAGCAGACTCAGACCAATGCGGTGGAATCGAGTTATACTCTGACTGCAGATGTTAATGACCCAAGCTTAAGCAGCATGGGGCTTGAGCAGATGATCAACCAATCGGAAATTACTATGAAAACTCAGCTTGATAAAGAAAAAGAATACTCATCAGCTGATATTTCAGGAGATATAACAGGTTTTGAATTTGAAGGTATATTTGGCTACATGGATGCTGATACAGCAGGTGTTACATTTCCATTTATCGAAGAGTATATCACTTTGAATGAAACGGATGCAGTTTCATTCATTAATACTATTGAACCGGGAAGTATGGATGAGGATACAGAAGTTGATTATTCGGACTTCTTTACAAGCGGTTCTTTGAGTGAGGAAGATATAGAGTACATACAGGATGAATATACTTCATTTATCCAAGAAGAACTTCCTGATGACGCTTTCAGTTCCGTGAGTGAAGATATTACAGTAGGCGGAGAAGAAATCAGTGCTGAAAAACTGACGATGGCATTGAGTGAAAAACAGATTCAGGAATTTTTAAGTAACTTGTATACCAAGCTTGCTGATGATGAAGAACTGGCTGAAATGCTTAGTGTTGAATTCATGGCGAGTACAACTCCCGAAGAAGGAGAACAATTCATCAGTGATTTCAACGAGACGTTGAGAGAAGCTGCTGAAGATGTCAAAGAGCAGGAATTTCCTGACGGTTTGACTTCAACAGTATGGACAAACGACGATCATATTGTTAAGCGTGATTTCAATGCAACATTTGTTGATTCGGGAGAAACGGTGCCGATTGAAATCACTGGTGAAAAAGTGGTGTCTGACGAAGGAGAGGAATTTAACTATAAACTCTACTCTGAAGGTGAAGGCATCGATATAGAAGCAGCGCTTAATGAGTCTGAGGACGGCTCGAGTGACTACATCGAGTTCAGCGGGACCCAGGACTCTGAAGTAGTTAAACTGGCGATGGACAAGACGACAGGAGACACGGATGAGACTAACATTCAAGTGGATTTCCCCGGAGGTTTCGAAGGTGAAACAGTATCGTTGTTCTGGGATATAGAGGGAACATATGAAGGTGATCAGATGTCAGGAAAGCACACATTATATGCGGATGACGGAGCGACTGTCTCAAAGGATAATTTCGCAGTAAACATCGAGGTCACCGGTTCCACATTAAATGAAGTGGAAAAACCTGAAGCAGAAAAAACAGTTGATTTGGGCAGTATGGGCGAACCGGAACTGGAGAAATACTTCAATGAGTTCGGTGAAAAATTTACGGAATGGATAGGACAGAACTCACCTGGCATGAATCAGGGATTTTAATAAAATGAATTGAAAGGGTGCATTAGCAATGAAAACATTGAAACATATATTCATTTTTATCGCTAATGACATCAATAGAATGAGGAGGAAGTGGCTATCACTTCCTCTTATTTATATTTCACCGTTAATATTTGTGGGACTGGTCATATGGATGGCTTCATTATTCTTTATGCCGGCTGAAGAAGAGCCGGTTTCTGTGGGTGTCGTCAACCTGGATGACAGTGATGAAACCAATCAGATTGTGTCATTATTACTGGAAGCAACAGAAATTGATGCCGGACTCACCCTGGTTGGACTTGATGAGGAGGAAGCATATAATCAGATTGAAGATGATGACATTGCTGCATACATCGTTTTCCCTGCGGAATTCTTCACCAAAATGATTCAGGGAAAAGAGAGTCAGCTTGAAGTGGTCGGCAATCCAAACCGGATGCTGGAAAGTCATGTGGTCAATGAGATGATAAAGACAGTGGTAAGACATATCAGAAGTTCTCAGGCCAATATACTGACGATTAACGAATATGCTAAAAACTTTGGCATGGAGGCAGAAGAGCGCGAAGAACTGATGCTGAATCAATTCATCAACTTTTTCCTGCAGACTTTATCAAGCGGGACAATGATGGATGAGTCTGAAAGCACCCACCATATATCATCCGGTTATGAATATTTCATCGTTAACGGCATGTTTATCATCATATCGGTATGGATTCTGATCACCCATCTGATACTCACCCAGGATATAAGGCCTGAACTAAGAAACAGGATGAAAATGTTCGGTGCCACGTATATTTCTGAGGGTGCTGCTAAAATAATAATGACTTTTTTAATGACTTCTTTAATGAGTATTTTATTTATATATATAGTTACCAGACTCAGCAGTCTCTATATTGTGGGTGAGAATTTTTTCCGGGTATTTGTGCTGATCGGTTTATACATATTAGTGCTCACCATGATACTGCTGCTCATCGACTGGCTCATATCTTCATTTAAAGTGGCTCTTCTGGCTAAGGTTGCGGTGCTGCTCGCCGTATTATTATTTGCGGGAGCGATAATACCGAGAATATATTTCCCAATATATATGGATGGCATTTTTGATTATAGTTTCAGTTATCAGTCATTGAGCTGGATAGAGGATATTATGCTCGGCAGCCGGTTTTCACTTGAATTCGATGTCCTCCTTATTTCCATTCTTGTCTTATCGGCGCTGTTGATTGCTGCCGGTTTATGGAAGGAGAGGAGGCCCCAGTGAAAAAATTATTGACCACACGTTGGCTGCTGCTTAAGCCTGCTCTTTGGAGGGTGCTGCTATGGCTGTTTCTGCCACTGTTGCTGACGATTTTTATAACCGGAGCTGTCAATCAGACAAGTGATGATTTCAGAGTGCCTGTAGCCGTTGTCGTTGAAGGTGAACAAGGAGAAATGACTGAGGATATTCTGAATTCATTGGAAAGCAGTGAATTTATCAGGCTTGATAAGTTTGAGGGCAGTGATGAAAATCATGTACTCCATCAATTGGAACAGTATAATTACGACAGTGTTTTTATTCTGACGGAAAATTTTGAAAGTAAAATATCTGATAACGACAGAGATGATTTAATAGAAGCCCATTATACAGACAGATCTTTATTTTATGTGCCGGTAAAAGAACAGCTGGCCTCACTCATACAGGAATATCTTGGAGCGTTGAGTGTCTATGAGGAAGTGTATTCGCTACGTGATGAGTTCGCTCCTGAGGAGAGCATTTCAGAACAGGAGATTGGCAGTGCGATTGAAATCACCCAGGAAGAAAGCAATTTACTCACGCAGGAAATGTCATTTCAGGATACGGAAGCCGCATATGATTATGAAAGAGTCTTGAATCCGTGGATGGTATGGGCATACATGACGATTATGCTGTCGATCTTTATATTTGATATGATTAATAAGGAGTATAACGGCAATATTTCCGATCGGTTCAGATTTGCGACAATGTCACATCGGTCCTATCTATTATACAGCCTGATCATGTATACATTCGTTATGCTGTGTATCGATCTGCTGACATATTTTCTGATCAATGGTATTTTTGATTCGAATATAAGTCTGAGCAGTCTGTTTCTGTTCAGGATTTTCTGTAACATCATGGGTTTCATGCTGGCGGTATTTGCCCGGAGTCCATTCAGTCTGTACAGGCTTGGCCTGATGGTGACGGTTGTATTGCTTTCACTGCACGCAGTGATGCCTCTTGCAGCGAATAATGTACAGTCGGTATATGAATACTTACATCCGGTGGAATCTTTGATGACAGGGTCTGTAAACATCCTGCTTCCTGTTTTATTGCTGGTGATTATCTTTTGGAAAGGATGTGAGGCTGTTGTTGAAAGTTGAAGATTTATATAAGAGTTATGGAAAAGATACAGTTCTGGAAGATTTCAATTTGCAGGCGGACAGAGGAGAAATCATTGGTCTCGTCGGTGAAAACGGCGCAGGGAAGTCTACACTCCTCAGGATAATTGCAACATTGAACAGGCCGACGAGCGGAGAAGTTTATATAGATGAGCTCAGTTATAGAAAAAATTATAAGAAACTCAGGCAAAAAATAGGTTATGTGCCCCAGGAAGTAGAGTTGTGGGAAGAACTTACTGTCATGGAAAATATGCGTTTCTTTGAAGAACTTTCCCATGAAAACCGTTCTGTTTCGGAATTGAAAAGCCTGCTGTCGGAGCTTCATCTCGAAAAACATGATACAAAAGTGAAGCGGCTGTCAGGCGGTATGAAGCGGAAACTGAACTTGGCGATCAGCCTCATACACGAGCCGGAACTTCTGCTGCTGGATGAGCCGACGGCAGGTATCGACCTGAAATCCCGCATTGAAATCGGAAAGGTTTTAAAGGCACTGTCTGATAAAGGGACATTGATTATTCATACATCACACGATATGACGGAAATCAAAGAACTATGTGACCGTACAGTATTTATAGGAAAAGATCCATTTTATAAAAATATACTAACAGCTGATTAAAAAGGTGATGGAATGCGCTTGGTAAAAAAGTTGAATGAATTAAAAAGAGCTTCGGCCATATCCATGCATGTGCCCGGCCATAAAAATATGACCGTCGGAAATCTGGACAGTTTGAACTGGGCGGATGATATGACAGAGATTACGGGGTTGGATGATCTGCATTCCCCTGAAGGGATCTTACTTGAACTGAATGAGTTTTTATCCGGAAAATATCCGGGATACGTGGCACAGGCCGTGGTGAACGGGACGACTACAGGTATTTTATCAGCCATTTATGCCCTTAAGGACAAAGTGGATGAATTTCTGGTTATCGATGATGCCCATAAATCCGTTTACCACGGTCTGGACCTTACCGGGGCACCTTTTGAAAAGAAATCCGCCGGTGATATATTAAAGTCACCAGTTAAAAATAAAGCCCTCATTCTTACATATCCTACATACAGCGGCGACGGAGTGGAAAATTTGGAGGGGATCATTAAAGAGTCGAGGGCTGCAGGTGCGGCTGTCATCGTCGATGAAGCCCACGGTGCACATAACGACATAGCGCCTGGATTTATGCCTTCGGCGATGAATTACGGTGCGGATATCGTTGTTCAGTCGTATCATAAGATGCTGCCTGCCCTCACCGGCGCATCAGTCGTATTTACAAATGACCGGCAGCTTCACAGGACGATGATGAAATACATCGACTACTTTGAAACATCAAGCCCCTCCTATCTGATATTGGCATCGATCGAGCTTGCCCATCAGTTTTATAATGATTTTGTGCATAATGAATTTCATGACAGAAGGCGTGAAATGATAGATCATCTGAGGGTGCTCGATTTTATGGTCAAAGAAAGTGATGATCCTGCCAAAATCATTCTTAACAAAAAGGGTATATCGCCTTATCAGTTATTGGGGATACTGGATGCGGCGGATATATATTCAGAAATGGTGACGGATGAAGGTGTGCTCTGGTGTCTGCCTTTATTGCATGAAGGGCACGGTTATCCGTTGTCTTTATTGTTTGAAAGACTCGAAGGTTTATCATATGACAGAACCGGCTCTGCCGTGTTGCATGATGAAAATTTAAGTTTCCTCATCGGAAAAGAAGCCGTACGTTCCGTGGTTCCGTATCCTCCGGGAGTGCCTATTATACACGCCGGCGAACATTTTACATATGACATCGTTAAAACTATAATACACAAAAGGTATTATCATGTTAAAATGGAAGGCATAGAAGACAATATTGAATGCTATAAAGTTGAGGATGACACATGACGTTTTTTATTACTTTTGAAGGGCCGGAAGGCTCTGGAAAAACAACCATTATATCGATGCTGAGCGAAGCACTTGAAGATACAAATGAAGTGATGGTCACCCGTGAGCCGGGCGGCATTCCGATCAGTGAGAAAGTGAGGGATATACTGCTGGCAAATGAGAATGACATGGACAGCCGTACAGAGGCATTATTATTCGCGGCGGCGAGACGCCAGCATCTGGTGGAAAAAGTAGTGCCTGCCCTGAATGATGGGAAAATCGTCTTATGCGACCGTTTCATCGACAGCTCTCTTGCATACCAGGGCCATGCCAGAAATCTCGGTATGGATGAAATTATGCAGGTCAACAAGTTTGCGATTGAAAATCATATGCCGGATCTGACGATATATTTGAAGCTTCCACCGGAGATCGGACTGAAAAGGATTCAGGATAATGAACGTGACAGCAATCGTCTGGATAAAGAAACGCTGGAGTTTCATAAAAATGTGGTATTAGGGTATAATGAGTTATCTGAAAATTATCCGGACCGGATCAAGGTCGTGGATGCAGATCAGAGTATTGAAGATGTGTTCAAAGATACTTATAGTATAATAGAAAAATATATGAATCGTAGAGGTGACAAATCATGAAAATGGTAATAGCAATTGTGCAAGATCATGATAGCCAAAGATTGACGGATCGACTGACAAAAGCAAATTTCAGGAATACAAAACTTGCATCTACAGGCGGTTTCCTGCGTGCAGGAAACACAACATTTCTTTGTGGTGTGGACGATGAGCGTGTGAATGATTTGCTGAATGTAATCGATGATACATGCGGTAACAGAGAACAGACGGTTGCGCCTGTGACGCCGATGGGCGGCAATGCGGATTCCTATATTCCATATCCAGTGGAAGTTGAAGTCGGCGGTGCAACGGTATTCGTATTACCAATAGAGCAATTTGAAAGATTTTAAAGTAAATATAGATGGATATTAATCAAACGACAGAAAGTTATCTTTTGAATGCCATCCAAAATAAACGGCTCAGTCACACGTATATGTTCGAAGGCGATACTCTGGAAACATTGCGGAGATACGGCAGGTTTTTCGCATTGAATATATTCGGAGACACTTCGCGCAACCGGTCTTTGCTGGAAGAGGGGAACCATCCGGATTTCTATTACTTGCAAACTGATGAAAACTCGATAAAGAAAGAAGCGGTCAGTGAATTGATGCATGTGATGAACAACAAGCCGACCGAATCAGAATATAAAGTATATATTATAGAGGCTTTTGATAAGCTGACTCCGCAGGCTGAAAACAGCCTCCTCAAATTTTTGGAGGAGCCGCCGGAGAAAACAATCGCAATTTTACTGACAATCGATAAAAGCAACATTTTGCCGACTATTCATTCCAGGGCGCAGCACGTCCATATTAAAGGACAGAGCAGCGACCGGCTGAAAGAACTGGAGTATTTATCAGAAGCTGATCTGCAGACGATAGACGTACTGTCTCTCAATGCCCAGCATGTCAAAGATACAGGCGGGAATTTCACAAAGCTGCGGAGCGCCGCGGCTGAATTTTCATCCAAATGGATAAATCGTCATTCTCTCGTTCTGCTGGATATTAAGCCGATGCTGGACCTTTGTGCTGAACGCCGTGATTATTCGCTGCTGCTGCAGCTCATAGACGGCTACGTACGCCAGGCCATGCATTCGAAGTTGAAGCTGGAAATATTCGAACCGTTTAAAGAAGGCGTCAAAGTTGATAATATCATCGGTGTGAATCATTTGACCGATATTCTGGATGAAATAGGACAGGCCAATAAGATGATTCAATTCAATGTACACCCGATGCTCGCATTTGAGGGAATGGTTATCATTTCGAAAGGTTGATGAATTATGATAAAACTCATGACTGCGACTCAATTAGATTACTTTAGTAATATTTATATAGATAGCAGTAAAGCATCTGTAAAAAGAGATGATTACATTATTGCCGAGACAAAGCGTGGTAAGGAATTGCTGCGTGTCGTCAAAAGCACATATGAAATACCAAAAGATAATATAGTTGAACCGGACGGTCAATTTATAAAATTCGCAGATGACAGCGATTTAAAAAAATATCATGAAAATGAATCCAAGGCGGCGGATGCATTGCAATTCTGCAAAAAATCCGTCGTGGATGAAAAGCTGGATATGAACATCGTCAATGCGATGTATACGCTGGACGATAAAAAGCTCATTTTTAAATTTACAGCAGATGAACGTGTGGATTTCAGATCACTTGTCAGAGTCCTTGCCACACGTTTTAAAACACGCATCGAATTAAGACAGGTCGGCGTGCGTGATGAAGCTAAATATTTAGGCGGCATCGGCCCGTGCGGCCGGGCACACTGCTGCTCGACTTTCCTCGGTGATTTCGTGCCGGTCAGCATCCAGATGGCAAAAAACCAGAATCTTTCCCTGTCACCGACGAAAATTTCAGGTGCATGCGGCAGATTGATGTGCTGTCTGAATTATGAAGATCAGTACTATGAAGATACAAGGAATAAAATGCCCGATGTCGGTGAAATGGTCGATACTCCGAACGGCAAAGCCAAAGTGATCGGCATGAACATTCTGGATCTGGTTGTCCAGGTGAAATATAAGGACGACTATATTCAGGAATACCATTATGATGAGCTGGAGGAAATGGCTTCCGGCGGTGGTGTTTCATAATGGACCGTGAACAGCTTTTCGATCATATCAGCAAGCTTGAAAATGACCTTCAAAACATGCAGGAAAATCTTGAATCGATCAAGGTGCATGCAGTTAAGCTGGTTGAAGAGAATGTCAGCTTACAGATGGAGAAAGAACATTACGAAACATTGGTGAACAATGCAAAAACAAAACCTGATGCCTCGTTCAAACAAAACACTTTGAAAAATTTGTATGATGAAGGCTTCCATATTTGCAACGTACATTTTGGTACACACAGACATGGGGAAGAGTGTCTTTTCTGTCAGGGTTTTATAAATCAATCATAACTAGAAAAGCGGCTGACGCCGCTTTTCTTATGTCAACAGAGGTGAAGGAATTGTTAAAAGACGGTGAAAGATTGGATGAGCTATTCCGTGAATCAATGAAAATCATTCAGAGCAGATCGGTATTTTCCTTTTCTGTGGATGCCCTGCTGCTCGCTGATTTCACAAAGATCACGAAGCGGGATGGAAAAATTATGGACTTATGTTCAGGCAACGGAATCATTCCGCTGCTCCTCTCCCACCGGACAAGTCTGCCGATCGATGCGGTGGAAATCCAGGAAGTGCTGGTCGGTATGGCCGAACGTTCATTTGATCTGAATGAAAAATCATCCCAGCTGTCCATGCATAATATTGATATTAAAAATATAAAGTCACATTTTGGGCACTCGTCATACGATGTCATTACGGTCAATCCGCCATACTTCACAAATGATCAGCCATTGAAAACGCTCGGCCCGCACAGTATCGCAAGACACGAAGTCATGATTGATCTTGAAGGGATCATTTCGGCCGCCCGTTACCTCATAAAAAATAAAGGCCGGCTTTATATGGTGCACCGTGCAGAACGGAGTGAAGAAGTCACGTATCAGCTGATGAAAAACGGCTTCCGAGTTAAAAAGAAACAGTTTGTCTATAATGATCCGGCGTCAAAGACTGCGATGTTCGTCGTGTTGGAAGCAGCATTCCATTCTCAGGCATATGTTGATATTATGCAGCCTTTTTATATATACGGCGCGGACAATAAGTATTCAGAGGAAATGCTTGAGGTCTACTATGGTTAATTATTATATTTACATTGTCGAGTGCAGTGACGGCACCCTTTATACCGGCTACGCAAGGGATGTTGAGGCGAGGGTGAAAAAGCATAACCTTGGTACGGGGGCTAAATACACGAGGAATAAACGTCCGGTAAAACTGAAGTATCAGGAAAGCTTTGATTCGAAAAGTGATGCGATGAAAAGAGAGATAGAGATCAAAAAACTTTCAAGGCGTGACAAATTGATTTTGATCAGAGGAGGAAAATCATGAATCTTTATATAACCGGCACACCGCTTGGCAATCTGGATGATATGAGCGTCCGTGCAGTCCGGACTTTAAAAGAGGCGGATATCATCTTATGCGAGGATACGAGACTGACCCGGAAATTAACAAACCACTTTGAAATTACAACGCCGCTCCGTTCCTACCATGATCATAATAAGAATCAGGTCGAAGATGACATCATCAGTGAGATGAAAGAAGGAAAGGTCTTCGCGCTTGTCAGTGATGCAGGCATGCCGGTCATTTCAGATCCCGGCTACGAGCTCATCAGAAAGATGCAGGAGACCGATCTGGAATACGCTGTAATACCTTCCGCCTCAGCTTTTACACTTGCACTCGTTGCTAGCGGCATTCCTTCATTTGAATTTACCTTCTTCGGATTTCTGCCTAAGACGGGGAGCAGGAAAAATGATAAGTTGAAGCAGATCATGTATCGTCCCCAGACTTCGGTATTATATGAATCGCCGCATAAATTGAAGCAGACGATCAAAGGTATGCTGGATATTGATGAAGCGCGTGAAATGAGCATTTCAAGAGAAATCACTAAAAAATTCGAACAGCACCGCCGGGGCAGTGTCAGAGAAATATATGACATGCTTGATAAGGAAATCCCTTTGAAAGGGGAATTCGTGATTGTCATCAGAGGGTATGAAGAGGAAGAAATGGTCAGTGATACGCCGATCAAGGAACATGTGAACCAGTTTATCGGGGAAGGCATGAAGCCGACGAAGGCAATCAAGATGGTCGCTGATATAAAAGGCATGAAAAAGCAGGAAGTCTATGATATTTATCATGATTGAGACACAAAAAAGCCGAAAATCATAAGATTTTCGGCATAGTTTTTAATCATCAGACATTTTATCCTGAATCTCTTTTATAAGCATGTTGGCGCCTTCTTCACTTAAAATGATGCGGCCTTCAGCAAGTCTCATGTTTTTATCGGATACATCGCCTGTAATATCACAAGTCATAGATGGTTTATACTTCTTTAGGATGATCGTATCATCATCCGTATAGATTTCTAAAGCATCCTTCACTTCGATATCGAGAATGCGTCGCAACTCTATAGGGATTACTACACGGCCTAACTCGTCGACCTTGCGCACGATACCAGTTGACTTCATATGAGTTCCTCCTTACTATGTTCCTCATGAAGATTCTAAGTTGTATGTTATGGGAATTATATTTTTAAGACACTACTCTCATATTTAATCCAATTAAAATATAGAAATAAAAATACATCTTTTTTTGTTGAAAATGGTAGGTCTCAAGATACAGATGATTATAGCACAAAAGGTTTTCAAGTTGCCAACAATTATACCGCCGCAATTGAAAAATACTGCAAAATTAGATATATTTAACTAATGAACAATTAGGAGGCAATGGCATGGAAAAACCAACTTTTTATATAACAACGCCAATATATTATCCAAGTGGGAAGCTGCACATTGGAAATGCATATACAACAATTGCATGTGATGTTATGGCGAGGTATAAACGCATGCGGGGATATGATGTTTATTACTTGACAGGTGCTGATGAACACGGTCAGAAAATAGAAAATAAAGCTGAGAAAATGGATGTGTCTCCTCAGAAATATGTCGATGAAATGGCGGAAGATATGAAGAAGTTATGGTCACTGCTTGAAATTACGCATGACCAGTTCATCCGTACAACAGATGACTTTCATAAAAAAGCGGTCCAGCAGATTTTTGAGCAGCTGCTGGAGCAGGGCGATATTTATCTCGGTGAATATGAAGGGTGGTATTCAGTTGAAGACGAGGAGTTCTTTACGGAACCCCAGCTTGCTGAAGTCTACCGGGACGATAATGGAAAAATGACAGGCGGCGTCGCGCCGAGCGGCCATGAAGTCGAACTGCTGAAAGAAGAAAGTTATTTCTTCAAGATGAGCAAGTACGCGGACCGTCTTGTACAGTACTATGAAGACAACCCTGAATTCATTCAGCCGGCTTCACGTAAAAATGAAATGCTGAACAACTTCATCAAGCCGGGACTTGAAGATCTTGCAGTTTCCAGAACGACGTTTGACTGGGGGATTCCTGTCAAATCCAATCCTGAGCACGTCGTCTATGTATGGATCGATGCGCTGACGAATTATATCACTGCATTGGGCTACGGCTCTGACGACGAAACTTTATTTCATAAATATTGGCCGGCCGATGTTCAGATGATCGGGAAAGAGATCGTCAGGTTCCATGCGATATACTGGCCGGTAATGTTGATGGCGCTTGATCTGCCACTGCCTAAAAAACTGATGGGCCACGGCTGGTTGTTGATGAAGGACGGCAAGATGTCCAAATCCAAAGGGAACGTCATCTATCCGAACACGCTCGTTGAAAGATACGGCCTTGATGCACTGCGTTATTATCTGATGAGAGAAGTGCCTTTCGGTTCAGATGGTGTTTTCACACCGGAATCGTTCGTCGACCGTACAAACTTCGACCTTGCGAATGACCTCGGCAACCTGGTCAACCGTACACTTTCCATGATCAATAAGTATTTTGACGGCGAACTGCCTGAATATAAAGGTCACATCAATGAATTTGATGACAGCCTTGAGGCTGTCGTCAAAGAAAATATCCAGGCTTATGAGGACGCCATGGAATCTCTTGAGTTCAATAAAGCACTCAGGGCTACATGGACGATCATCAGCCGTACGAATAAGTATATTGATGAAACGACGCCGTGGGTACTCGCCAAAGATGAGAGTAAAAAGGAAGAGCTCGGTAATGTGATGGTACATCTGGCTGAGAATATCCGTATTGCGGCAATACTGCTGAAACCTTACCTGCCTCATGGACCAAAAGAAATTTTCAAACAGCTGAACATGGTCGATGAAACACTTGAAGAATATGATTCCATCAAGACATACGGCCGTATCCAGGTTGATGGAAAAGTCATCAATAAACCGAAGCCGATCTATCCGCGTCTGGATGTCGAAAGCGAAGTTGAACATATTAAGAGTTCCATGAAGCCGCCTAAACAGGAAGAAGAGGAAGAGCAGGAAGATTTAACTGCAGGACGCATTAACATCGATGATTTTGATAAAGTCGAAATCAAAGCCGGTACAATCATCAATGCCGAAGGTGTTAAAAAGGCGGATAAACTGCTGAAAATCCAGGTGGATCTGGGCGAAGAGAAGCGTCAGATCGTCTCCGGAATCAGAGAACAGTATGAACCGGAAGATATCATTGGTAAAAAGGTGCTTGCCGTCACTAACCTTGAACCGGTTAAACTTCGCGGTGAGCTGTCTGAAGGTATGATATTAACAGCTGAAAAAGACAACCGTCTGACATTGATCAGCGTACCTGACGGCATAGAGAACGGCAGCATCGTAAAATAAGGAGTGAATTCTTTTGCTGATTGATACACATGTACATTTGAATGCAGATCATTATGACGAAGATCTCGATGAAGTGATTGAGCGGGCAAGAGATGCCGGCATTGAGAAGATGGTTGTTGTCGGATTTGACCGCAAAACCATCGAGCGCACGATGAAACTGATTGATGAACATGCGGATGTCTACGGTGTCATCGGCTGGCATCCTGTGGATGCGGTGGATTGTACAGATGCCGACCTGGACTGGATAGAAGAGTTATCGAAACATGAGAAGATTGTCGGAATCGGTGAAACCGGCCTGGACTATCACTGGGACAAATCACCGAAAGACATTCAAAAAAAATTGTTCAGAAAACAGATTGCACTCGCCAAACGTGTGAATCTGCCGATCATCATCCATAACAGGGAATCCACCGAAGACTGTGTAGAGATCTTAAAAGAAGAAAACGCGGGAGAAATCGGCGGCATCATGCACGCATTCAGTGCCGATGAAAACGTGGCGGATGAAGTGATTGATATGAATTTCTATATCTCACTCGGCGGACCGGTCACTTTTAAAAATGCACAGCTGCCAAAAGATATTGCCGTCCATGTTCCCCTTGAAAAGCTGCTGGTTGAAACGGATGCACCGTTCCTGACGCCGCACCCATACAGAGGCAGACGCAATGAACCTTCATACGTCAAACTTGTTGCCGAAAAAATAGCAGATTTGAGAGATATGCCTTACGAAGCATTTGCCGAAGCGACGACGGAAAATGCTGAAAGGCTGTTCAATTTCAAATGATTAAGCTGAGAGATCCTCTCAGCTTTTTTCATCTGTAATAAATTAATAAGAGCTGTGAAATATTATGTTATGATAATGTCCAAAGGAGTTAACTTATGGATAAACCAGTTATAAATGAAATAATAATAGTTGAGGGTCGTGATGACACCCGGAGATTGAAAGAGGCATTGGTATGCGAGACGATTGAAACAAACGGCTCAGCCATCAATGAAAGAACAATGCAGGAAATATCAGTGGCAATGGACACCCGGGGCGCCATCATTCTGACGGACCCCGATTTTCCCGGACATAAAATCAGAAATACGATTTTAGAAAGATTTCCGGATATAAAAGAGGCTTTTATTTCGAGGAAAGCTGCAACGAGTAAACGGGGCATAGGGATAGAGCACGCTTCGATTGAGACGATACACAGTGCCCTTGAAAATGTACTCGTCAATCATCAGGTGCAGACTGAAGAAATATCAGTACGGGACATGCAGTCATGGCAGCTGAGCGGTATCGGCAATTCAAAAGCACGACGGGAGTACTTGACCCAGCAGTTGAATATCGGCTATGCGAATGCAAAGCAGCTGAAGAATAAACTGAACCGCTACAGAATAGAAAAAGACAGAGTGACAGCTATATTGTCAGAGCTGGAAGAGGGTGAATGATATGAAAGATATCGCAACAGTATCAAGAACTAAAGAAATATTACAAAAACATGGTTTCACATTTAAGAAAAGCCTGGGACAAAACTTTCTGATCGATGCGAACATTATTCATAAAGTTCTGGACAGGGCGGACATTAATGAAGATACGGCAGTGATCGAAGTCGGGCCGGGTATCGGCTCACTGACCGAACAGATCGCCAAAAGGGCCGGAAAAGTGGTTGCCTATGAAATTGACCAGAGATTGATTCCGGTGCTGAACGATACATTGGGGCCGTATGATAACGTCGCGATTATCAATGAAGATATTTTAAAGGCGGATGTCCGTGGAATGATAGAAGAAGAGATGACAGCTTACAAAGAAGTCGTGGTCATTGCCAATCTGCCTTATTATATTACGACACCTATACTGATGAATTTTCTGATGCAGAAACTGCCAATCGACCGCTATTATGTCATGATGCAAAAGGAAGTCGGCGAACGTATCAGTGCCGATCCGGGCACAAAGGCATACGGTTCATTATCCATTGCCATCGACTATTATACGGATGCCAAAACGGTCCAGAATGTGCCGAAGGCTGTATTTATGCCGGCACCGAATGTCGATTCGATCATCGTGGAAATGAAAGCAAGGAAAGAACCTAAAGTGGCAGTGGAGGATGAAGAGAAGTTCTTCAGGCTCACGAGAGGTGCATTTGTCCAGCGGAGAAAAACAATCCTTAATAATTATCTGTCACTGTTTGAAGATGGAAAAGCTCATAAACTGGAGATAAACGAACTGCTGAATGATGCAGAGATTGAGCCGAGAAGGCGCGGGGAAAGTTTATCGATTGAAGATTTTGCAGCGATATACCGTAAGTTAGAAAATTTTCCGACCTTAAAGTTCGTGTAGGGTCGGCTGATTTCAACAGATTTTTGACAAAGTTATGTAAACTTGCTATAATAGAACCAGTGAGGTGGGCCAAATGCCAAAATCTTTAGTCGACATCAAAAAGATTCTTGATTGTCAATTAGGTAATCGCGTTATTCTTCGTGCCAACGGAGGCCGTAAGAAGTTAATAGAAAGACATGGTATCCTTAGAGAAACATATCCTTCTGTTTTCGTAGTAGAGCTTGATCAAGAAGAACACAATTTTGAAAGAGTGTCATATACATACACTGATGTATTGACATCAAATGTTGAAATGACTTTCGTCAACGAGCAGAGTGAAGCATTTGTAATCCAATAAGAACGGTAACAGCTGGCGCAGACTCAGCTGAACATAGAACAAGGCGGAAAATCTTGGTTGCAAGATTTTCCGCCTTGTTTTTTATGTCCAAATTTTCATTCTGCTTGTCTCCGGCACCTTCTGAGTCATGGGTACCTACTTTAGCAAAATTGACTTCACCATCAGTAATGCTGAAGCTGATCTGACTGTCATCTTCAAAATAGAAGTACATGCCGCTTCCTTCATCATCCAAATATGAGCTGTCCTCCGGCTCTCCGTAAACCTCTTCAAGATACTCCGCGGAAATCGTACCTTAGTTTACAGGAATTTCAGCCTGTGTCACAGTATCCTCCTCATTGACATGCAGTGTCTGATCCTGGACTTCGGTTATTTCAAGGTATTGACCGTCAGAGTAAGCCTCAGAATCAGCATCGGTTTCATATCCATTCAAAGTGAAGTTGTTGTCTGAATTTTTTTATTTCACATGTATATTATTGATGTTGTGAGGATGTTACAATATTAAAAATCAGAATGCAAGAAATCATGCAACGGACTGTAAAACTGCTGATTTTAATTCATACTAATTACATAAACAATATATTAGAAAATAATCGCAGGCTTGAGTATACTTGAGATATTAAAGTTTGGAGAGTGACAGTATGGAAAATGAAAATCCTCATGTTATGCCTGAAATAGACCGCTCGAAGGGCATGGAAATCGGCTTGTACTCCCTCGGGGAACATATGCCGAATCCGCATACGGGAGAACTGATCCCGGCGAGCCAGCGGCTGAAGGAAATTGTAGAAGCTGCAAAAATGGCTGAAGATGCCGGCCTTGATGTGTTCCAGGTCGGGGAATCCCATCAGGAGCATTTCGTATCCCAGGCGCACCTGGTTTTGTTATCTGCGGTAGCGCAGGCGACAAGCAAAATAAAAATCTCATCAGGTTCGACAATCATCAGTACTTCCGACCCGGTCCGGGTATTTGAAGATGCCTCGACAATCGATCTGCTGTCGGACGGCCGTATGGAAGTCGTCGCAGGCAGAGCGTCCCGTGTCGGTCTTTATGAGCTGCTCGGATACAGCTTGAACGACTATGAAGCGCTGTTTGAAGAAAAATTCGAACTGTTTTTAAAAATAAATGAAAATGAGACTGTGAACTGGAATGGCGAATTCCGTGCACCGCTGAATGATGCACAGGTAATACCGCGTCCGGAAAACAAAGAACAGGGCCTGCCGATATGGCGGGCCGTCGGCGGGTCCCTTGCATCTGCCCAGAAGGCGGGGAGAATCGGTGTGCCGATGTATCAGGCGCATCTCGGCGGGCCGGCGGAAGCCTTTAAAGCAAGAATTGACCTGTACCGTCAGACGGCTTTTGAAAACGGCTTTGATCCGGACAGTCTGCCGGTTGCGACCGCAGGGTTCCTGTATATCAGGGAAAATATGATGGATGCCTACAGGGAGTATTATCCTCATATCAATGAAGGTATGAAATTGTCCAATGGACAGGGATTCCCTAAAGAGGCATTCGCCCAGGGGCAGGATGTAAAGAGTGTCATCAATGTGGGGTCGCCTGAGCATATTGTAGAGAAGATTCTTTACCAGCATGAAATGTTCAATCATGACCGTTATATTGCCCAGATAGATTTTGGCGGTGTGTCCATCGACAATGTCAAAAGGACCATCGATCTGCTGGGTGAAAAAGTGGTACCGGAAGTTAAGAAATATACCAAACGGACTAAAGGAGAATAGTTGTAATGAATATTTTAGTATTATCCGGTTCGAATGCAGGAAACAAAACACGAATCGCAACGACTTTGCTGAAGGGAAAACTGGAAGCACAGTACAGCGGTGAAACGATAAACTACATCAATCTGCAGGATGTGGACCTGCCGTTCAGCGATGGCAGAAATTATCTGGATTACGGCGGCGACGCAACAGAAGTATTAACGGCAATCATGGAGGCAGATGTCATTTTTATCGGCAGCCCGATTTTCCAGGCTTCTATGCCGGCGGTGCTGAAAAATATATTTGACCTGCTGCCGCAAAATGCACTTGAGGGTAAAACTGTCAGTATGCTCATCACTGCAGGCTCTGACAAGCACTTCTTAATTCCGGAGTACAACTATAAGCCGGTTCTGAGCTATTTGAAGGCGAACATAGTGCCGAGATATGTATTCATACTGGATACGAACTTTATTGATGGAGAACTTCAGGGTGATGATGTCCATCTTCGTCTGGACAGATTGATCGATGATACGATTGTATTATCAGAAACCTTTAAAGAAGTGACGGCGAAAAAAGAAGCACAGTTCGGGTTTTAAATAAAAAGGCCTGCATAAATGAAGTTCATTTATGCAGGCTTTATTATATCAGGAATGTTAATCAGAGATTAACGTACTGTTTTAAGGGCTTTTGACCAATTTACGACATCGTTGACCAATGCTTCCATAGTCGCATTGTGAACTTCTGCAGGCTTGAAAGTAGTCATTTCTTCAAAGTCTGTGAACAGGCTGAATGCACCCTGAGGTGAAACGATAGCCATTCTCAAGTTACCAAGCGTGTTACGCAGTGCAAGTGAAGCATACATGCCAAGTGTTGAACCGTAGCTCACGATACCTGCCGCTTTGTTGTTCCACTCGGAAGCGATATAGTCGATATGGTCTTTCAGTGATGAAGTGATGTTGTTGTTATATTCAGGTGTCACGAAAATGAAACCGTCCAATTCATCAATTTTTTCAGACCATGCAGTAATTTTTTCGTTGGAGTACTCTTTGTTCGCCATAGCCGGCGGCAATTTTTCATTGAAGCGGTCTAAACCATACTCTTTAATGTCAACGACTTCAAATTGTGCGTCAGTGTTCTGTTTTTCAGCAAACTCTTTAACCCATTCTGCAACAGGGACGCTCACCCGGCCTTCGCGTGTACTTCCTACAATAATACCAATTTTAGTCATAAATCTTTCCTCCGAATAACATTAATTTATTTAATTACATAATGTAACTGACTGTAACTTTATCATACAATATTTTCACAGAGAAATAAAGGGTTAAAGTCTCGAAATCTAAATGAATGCGTTTTTTATTATAATAATAGTTCTTTGGTCTTAATTTTAATATAATCAAGGATGAAGGAAGTGATACGGTATGAAGATTGCTGTCAGTGAAATCATCGGTGCAGAAAGTGCCGATCATATACATTTCGAAACCGGCGGGGCAGAAGCGATCCAGATGTCTTTTGAGTATTTGAACCGTTTGGAGGAAACGGCGGACCCAAAATCGATCAATGTTGTCAGAACAGATATACCGGTATACAAACGTCTTAATATAAAAGATCACATTGCATTTTATAATAAATGGTACAACCG
>DEQG01000135.1:19527-20863 GCA_002360325.1 Salinicoccus sp. UBA3372
GTATACAGCCTGCTGTGTGAACAGAAACATATATTATTTATAGAACCTTTCTTTCAGGCGACCAGAGAAAATATACATCTGTTCCATAAATTGAAAGAACAGCTGAACGACCAGGGGAAAAGTATCGTGGTTGCGGTCACCAAAACGGAGGATGCCTTTCTTGTTCAGCCTGAAATCATGCGTCTGACTCAGTACGGTCTGCAGGAAGTCGAAACGGAGGATGACTCACCGGCAGATAATGACAGTCATATAAGCAAAGTGAAAGTAAAAGCGGAAGATAAGACATTGTTTGTTAATATAAGTGATATAGAGTATTTGGAAAGCAATGAAGGAAAAGTATTCATAAATATTTCCCGGGAAAAGTTTGTTATGGAATCGACTTTGCAGGAAGCCGAAAAGAAACTCGGCAGCCATGGTTTTTACAGGTGTCACCGTTCTTACATCGTTAATCTGCATAAAGTCAGAGAGATCATTACGTGGTCTAAAAATACTTACTCTGTTGTTATTGAAAATCCTGAAGAATCCAAGATTCCATTATCCCGCACAAAATACAATGAAATTCAGGAACGTCTAATCACACTATAAGAAGAGGTTTATTATGGTACATAAAGTAATTGCTGTTTTCAAAATGAATGCTAAAGAAATATTATTGAACATGTCCATGATGACCAGTGTCCTGCTGCCGCTTCTCATGACGCTGATGTTCCGGCAGATAGATACGGCAGGGGGGCAGACTGTTCCTTTCATCGTCATCAATGTCATTATCGGAATCACGTTCGCTTCCGCCCTCGGTGCGGTCCTGATGGGGCTGCTGGCAGAAGAGAATGAGTACGGCACAATGGACCATATGATCACGAGTAAAAAGGACATGGCAGCGAATATGATGGGGAAGGCATTGCTGCTGTTCGTCATCACGTTTGTAATACTCGGCATCAATCTAATCATTATCGGCTATACCGAGATGATGAGTCTCGGGGGAGTTCCTGCGATGATGCTCCTCTGGCTGTTTTTTTTCTTCATCTCTGCAGGATTCGGCATGCTGTCAAACTCGGTGGCGTCATCTTCATTGTTCATCATGATCATACTTTTCGTGTTTGCGATGGCACCGTATATCGAACTTCTGATTCAGGATGAGACGAATATGGTCAGACAGTTTTTTGAACTGACGCCTGTCTATCAGGTCAAATTCATTGAAGAAGGTGCCTTGGCAGTGCCTCACCTCATATTGATTGTCTGGCTCATTATCAGCTTTATATTCTTTATGGTCATTTTCGGACGGAAGGCAAAATCGCTGTAACACTTCAGCCTGAAGCGGTACATTTCAAGGTACAGTTCA
>DEQG01000090.1 GCA_002360325.1 Salinicoccus sp. UBA3372
AGCAATCAACAGCCATATAATCAGTACGGATATGAAAATGATGATGAACATCTGAAGGATGATAAACAGGATAAGAGAATGTCTTAAATAATGCCGGATGACATCCATTTTCTCCCGATGAAGCCCCATCTCTTCTGCGCCCTTTACAGATACCCGGTTCAGCCTGAAGTACGCCCACACTGCCCTTGAGACATACAAAATGTAAGACAGTAATGTCAAAAGCAGTACAAACGGAAGAAATTCCAGTACAAATAGAAGTTCACCGCCCAGAACTGCTGCGAGCACTGTAAATATTGACAGTGCTGCAAACACCCACTTTTTAAACTTTAAAAAAGGACCTTTAAACAGCCGGTCTCTATACCATTTTTCCCAACGGCGATTTCTCGGCGACAATTTGGAGATATTTTTCTGTGAAGGATTGAAGATCGGATGGCTGAAACTTAAGATTTTCAGTGTATGGACCATATTTTTAATCGACTGCTTCTTAAAAAAATTATTTGCCGTTGTATATTCAAAAGATGCAACCCTTTAAATGATCTATGGAAAACCATAAGAGTTTCTTTTCCATCTTTATAGTCAATCAGTTGATAACCCATCTGTTGGAAATGACGGAGACCTTTCAACATCAGCCAGGCGATAATCATGTAATAGATCAATCCGAATATAATATCCCTCAGATTATCTCCCCTCTTAAATTTTTCTTGCGTCCATCCTACTGCAGATCAAATGTCATGACGAATATTTGCGCATAAAAAATAGAGGCTGTCATTTATGACAGCCTCTATAAATTTATCCATTAACCGATTGAACCTTCCATTTCGAATGAAATCAGACGGTTCATTTCTACCGCATATTCCATTGGAAGTTCCTTTGTGAATGGCTCGATGAAGCCCATAACGATCATTTCTGTCGCTTCAATTTCACCGATACCGCGGCTCATCAGATAGAATAACTGTTCTTCTGATACTTTCGAAACTTTCGCTTCGTGCTCCAATGAAATGTTATCGTTTAAGATTTCATTGTAAGGAATTGTATCTGAAGTGGACTCGTTATCTAAAATCAGAGTATCACACTCGATGTTCGCCCTTGCGTTTTCAGCTTTTCTGCCGAAGTGTACTTGTCCACGGTAAGATACTTTACCGCCGCCTTTAGCGATGGATTTGGAAACAATTGTAGAAGATGTGTTTGGCGCTAGGTGAATCATCTTCGCACCCGCATCCTGCAACTGCCCTTTACCAGCTAAAGCGATTGATAATGTCATACCGCGTGCACCTTCACCTTTAAGGAAGATTGAAGGGTACTTCATGGTAATTTTAGAACCTAAGTTACCGTCGACCCATTCCATAGTTCCGTTTTCTTCAACGAAAGTACGTTTTGTAACCAGATTGTAAACGTTGTTTGCCCAGTTCTGGATTGTCGTATAACGGCAGTAGGCATCTTTTTTAACAATAATTTCAACAACTGCAGAGTGCAGTGAGTTTGTTGTATAAACAGGAGCTGTACAACCTTCAACGTAGTGAACGCTTGAACCTTCATCACAGATGATAAGTGTACGCTCGAACTGACCCATATTCTCAGAGTTGATACGGAAATAAGCCTGTAACGGCGAATCCAGTTTAACTCCAGGCGGGCAGTAGATGAATGATCCACCGGACCAGACAGCTGAGTTCAGTGCAGAGAACTTGTTATCTGTAGGAGGTACTACAGTTGCCCAGTACTCTCTGAACAGGTCTTCGTTTTCACGAAGTGCAGCGTCTGTATCTTTAAATATTACACCTTTATCTTCAAGGTCCTGCTCCATGTTGTGGTAAACAACCTCTGATTCATACTGTGCAGAAACACCTGCAAGATATTTTTGTTCTGCTTCAGGTATACCTAATTTATCGAAAGTAAGTTTGATTTCTTCTGGTACTTCATCCCATGAACGTTCTGTCTGTTCTGATGGTTTAACGTAGTAAGTGATCTCATCAAAGTTCAACTCTGATAAATCCCCACCCCACATAGGCATTGGTCTGTCGTAGAAATGCTGTAATGATTTCAGACGGAAATCCAACATCCACTGTGGTTCTTCTTTCATATTCGAAATCTCTTTGACAATCTCAGGTGTCAATCCGCGGTCTGAACGGAAAATTGAAACGTCTTCATCATGGAAACCATATTTATAATCTTCTATTTCTGGTGCGTTTTTAGCCATGACTCTCACTCCTTCTAAATATTACCGCCCGGTTTCTTTAACGCCTTTTTCCAGCGCTTTCCAAGTCAGCGTCGCACATTTTATACGTGCAGGGAATTGGCTTACTCCGGACAATGCTTCTATATCCCCATCTTCTTCTGAAATATCGTAATCTTCGCCAAGCATCATCTTACTAAATTCTTCACTCATCTCAAGGGCATGCTGTATTGACTTGCCTTTAATGGCTTCAGTCATCATAGATGCACTTGCCAGAGAGATGGAACAACCTTCACCATCAAATTTAGCATCCTGGACGATTTCATCCTGAACGTCTAACGTTAAACGAATCGCATCACCACATGTCGGGTTGTTCATATCTACAGTCATCGTGCCATCATCTATGACACCTTTGTTTCTCGGTGTTTTGTAATGATCCATGATGACTGAACGATACAGCTGGTTCAAATTGTTAAAATTCATGTGTGAAAAACTCCTTCGTACGTTTCAGTGAGTCGATGAAAAAGTCAATTTCATCTTTCGTGTTGTATAGATAAAAACTCGCTCTGGCTGTAGATGATACGCCCAAAAACTTCATGAGCGGCTGGGCACAGTGATGCCCTGCTCTGACTGCGATACCATCTGAGTCCAGCGCAGTTGCCAAGTCATGTGGATGCACGCCGTCTAAATTGAATGTGATTAATCCGGCTCGTTCTTCTTTTGGACCGTAAATTTCTATGCCTTCGATTTCAGACATCTTATCGTAAGCATATTTTACCAGCTCCTGTTCGTAGCGGAGAATCTCATCTGCACCGATATCATTTATATAGTCAATCGCTGCAGATAATCCGATTGCCTCGGCAATCATCGGTGTTCCCGCTTCAAATTTAACCGGCAGATCAGTCCAGGTAGATTCTCTCAAATCTACGAAGTCGATCATATCCCCACCATATTCGATAGGTTCCATTTTATCAAGTATTTCAGCTTTGCCGTAAAGCACGCCGATACCTGTAGGACCCAGCATCTTATGGCCGCTGAATGCATAGAAATCGACATCCAGATCCTGCACGTCAACGCTCATGTGCGGCACTGACTGCGCACCGTCCACAGTGATGCAGGCATCATGTTTATGAGCGATTTCCGCGATACTTTTAATGTCATTAATCGTACCGAGTACATTCGAGACATGAGTGACTGCGACAATTTTCGTTTTATCTGTCATTACCGCTTCGACATTTTCTAACTTAATCGTTCCATCTTCTTCGAGTGGAATGAAAACAAGTTTGGCATTTTTGCGTTTTGCAAGTTCCTGCCAAGGTACAATGTTGGCATGGTGCTCCATTTCAGTGACGACGATTTCATCGCCCTCTGAAATGTTAGCATCGCCAAAGCTGCGGGCTACCAGGTTGATGGCAGCTGTTGTTCCGCGTGTAAAGACGATTTCTTCATAACGTTTTGCGTTGATGAAGCCTCTGACTTTCATGCGGGCCTGCTCATAACCGTCGGTCGCTTTCGTTCCCAGTGTGTGGACACCTCTATGAACGTTGGAATTGTACTCATCATAGTATTCACTCATCGCACCAACCACCTGTACAGGTGATTGGCTCGTTGCTGAAGTATCCAGGTAGATCAAAGGGTTACCATGAACTTTTTGATTAAGGATTGGAAAATCTTTGCGGATAGCATTTATATCCATGTGGGAAAAACCCCTTTAAGACTTATTTCGATAAAATTTTCATCTCGATAATTTCTTTGAGCTGTCTCTTCACCGATTCGATTGGCAGTGCTGCCACCACAGGATCCAGGAAACCGTGGATGACAAGTCTTTCAGCCTCTTCCTGAGAGATACCGCGGCTCATCAGATAGAACAGCTGAAGTGGATCAACACGTCCGACTGATGCTGCATGACCTGCAGTTACATCATCTTCATCGATGAGAAGAATCGGGTTTGCGTCTCCGCGTGCACGGTCGCTCAGCATAAGGATGCGTGATTCCTGCTGTGCGTCAGCACGTGTACCGCCGTGTTTGATATATCCCACACCGTTAAAGATGCTTGTTGCGCTGTCCTTCATCACACCGTGCTTAAGGATGTGTCCGTTTGAATCTTTACCGTAGTGGATAATCTGTGTAGTAACGTTCTGGATCTGCTGTCCGCGTCCGATAGTTACTGTTTTCAGATCCGAATTTGAACGGTCGCCCATCAGGTAAGTCGTGTTGTCGTTGATAACGTTTGAATCGTTCATCAGGCCAAGTGCCCAGTCGATTCTTGCATCGTCTGATGCGACACCGCGACGGTTGATATAACCAGTCATGCCTTCAGAAAGAACATCAACGCCACCGTACGTCACTTTGGCATTATCCAAAGCAAGTACTTCTGAAACGATGTTGATCTGTTCTTTAGTCTCTTCCACGTTGGATAAATAGTTCTCAACGTAAGTGATTTCAGAACCTTTATCCGCCACAATCAATACGTGGTTGATGATGGAAGCTTTCTCATCGTCGTGCAGTAAAACCATCTGCACAGGGTCTTCGATGTAAACATCTTTAGGAACATAGACGAACATACCGCCGTTCAGCATGGCAGTGTGGAAAGCAGTGAGCTTGTTCTCATCAACTTTTACGCCATCCTGCATGAAGTATTTTTCAACCAGTTCCGGATGATTGTGAGTCGCCTCAACAATATTCTCTATGATTACACCTTTATCTTTCAATTTTTCATCAATTTGGAGATAAGCAGGTGTATTGTTGTGCTGTACATAAATATTTTTAGTGTTTTCGATATCAAGCAGTGCCTTTACCGATTCAGGCAGCTCTTCAAGACTGTTGTAAACACTGCTGTCGACAACCGGCTCGGACATTGTGAAAAAATCCCATCTCTTGATGTTCGTCTTATCCGGTTTCGGCATATCGATATTTTCGATCAGCTCAAGCGCTTCTTTCTTTTTGTTGATTAAAAAGTCTGATTCACCGCGATCAGTTGCGCGCTGAATGACTTCATCCGCATTTAAAATCAATTCATTAGATACAGTAGCCATTATGATCCTCCTGTCTTAATTAACGTCAGATTCTACAGTTACGTCATCAATACCCAGTTCTTCTTTAATCCAGTCATAACCTTCCGCTTCTAAACGTTCAGCTAATTCTTTACCGCCGGATTTAACAATTCTGCCTCTCATCATAACGTGTACATGATCAGGTGAGATGTAGTTAAGAAGTCTTTGGTAGTGAGTGATGATCAATGAACCGAACTGTTCGCCGCGTAGTTTGTTGATACCTTTTGACACAACTTTCAGCGCATCAATATCAAGACCTGAGTCAATTTCATCCAGAATGCCGAACTTAGGCTCCAGCATCATAAGCTGTAAGATTTCGTTTCTCTTCTTCTCACCGCCGGAAAATCCTTCGTTCAGGTAACGTGTAGCCATATCCTGATCGATTTCAAGGTATTCCATGTTTTTATCTAATTTCTTAATGAACTGCATTAAGTTGATTTCGTCGCCTTCTTCACGCTGAGCATTGATTGCAGAACGCAGGAAGTCTGAAGTTGTCACACCTGAGATTTCAGATGGATACTGCATTCCAAGGAAAAGACCGGCCTGTGAACGTTCGTCCACTTCCATTTCGAGTACATCTTCACCATCAAGAATTACTTCACCTTGTGTTACTTCGTAACGCGGGTGACCCATGATCGCTTGTGCCAAAGTGGATTTACCGGTACCGTTTGGTCCCATTACCGCGTGAATCTCGCCTTGCTTCAGTGTCAGGTCGACACCTTTTAAAATTTCTTTACCGTCTATTTCGACATGTAAGTTTTTGATTTCCAGAACAGAAGTCATTTACTTATCCTCCAATTAGAAAATATTATTTCCATACCCCACCAGTTTATAATAATTCTAATCTATAGTCAAAGATATGGAGTATGTTTCATACTGCCTTATTATACCTTAAAAACGAAACATATTAAAGGGAATCCCCTCATCTTAAAGTATGAATCGCAGCTTAAATGGAATTAGTATTCTTTGAGAATTAAAAAACCTAAATGATTTCAGGAATCATCCAGGTTGTAATACTTCCCTCATCAAATTGATGATATTATTTCGAATTTTTAGTCTCCATTGGTAATTTTTCATCTGCCGCCCACTCTGATAAAGACCCATCATATACCGCAACATTTTCCTGGCCAAGCTTATTCAGCAGGTACTGCGTCCATGTCGCTGCGATTGCGCCGCCGCAGTATGTGATCACCTTCTTATCTTTATCCAGCGCGCCTGCTTCTTCAAATTTCCGCTTTAATTTTTCGTCATCATAGATTTCTCCGGTTTTGGGATCAGCCAGATCTCCGAAAAATACATTTACAGCGCCTTTAATGTGTCCGGGACGTGCATATGTTCCCGTGTCCCCTTCATAGTTCGCTTTGCTCAGACTGTCCAGTATGACTACATTATCGTCATCTATGGCTTTCAGGACATCTTCCTTACCCGCAAAGAATTCAGGGCGTCTCGTGATATTCAAACTGCCTTTTTCAGGTGCAGCCGCTTCATGCGTGACCGGACGGTTTTCTCTTACCCACTTGTCATAGCCGCCCTCAAGGATTGCGACATTATCAAACCCTTCAAATTTCAGCTGCCACGCCAGACGTGAGGCCCAGTCAGAAGCCTCGAAATCCACGCCAACCTGTGCACCGCGGTCATATATTACTACAAATGAATCATCGGACACGCCGAGGTTCTCCATCTTCTCCGTGAACTCCCCGTGTGCAATGACAGCAAAATTATACGGCCCTTCCGGGTCTGAGAAGTCCTGCAGTATATCGGCAAACACAGCACCAGGGATATGGCTTTTATCGTAATCCTCCCGGCCGCTCCATACCTTTGTATCGATGCCTTTTTCATCAATCGACAAATAAGTGGTCGCATCCATTATCCGTAAATTTTCATCTTCCAAATGCGCGTTTAACCATTCTGTTGAAACAAATTTCGTGTTTTTACCTGACAATTAAAGCACCTCTCCAAATCATATTTGATTACTATGATTTGAATATAACACATATTCTGCTCCTGGTGAAAAAATATGATTTTTTATCATTAAAAAAATAAAACCGGACGCTTCCCGGCATCCGGCTTTCGATCGTTTGATATTTACTTGATGATATCCAATGTGAACGGCGGTCTGTAAGATTCACCATTCATAGTTTTAATGATACCCATGATGATGAATACGATCATCGCAACCTGAACAATCGGTCCAAGGATGAAGCCGATCAATACAATTGTCGTCAGCCATGCGATGAATGCATAAATCGTGTAGCTGATTCCAAAGTTTGCAACATGTCTTAAAGCCTCTGCCGTCTCAGGGTCATCATCTTTCTTCAATGCCCATATCAGCAGCGGACCAACAATCATGGTAAATATCGCTAAGATATATGAAACAAGGACGAGTGACGAATCATAGCCTGTTTGAGTGTTCTGAGTGTTTTGTGTCATTTATTACCCTCCCCTTTTATTTACCTTTTACTCTTTTAAGTTTAACATGAATGAACTTTGCGCACAATTGAAGACTTATGGCAAAAAAAAATAAAGACCACTGGAAATCACAAGATTAACGGTGGTCTTTATTCACATTATTCTGCAGGGATTACTGCACCTTCATAGTTGTCTTCGATGAACTGTTTGATTTCATCGCTCTGAAGCACTTCCATCAGCTTCTGGATGTCTTCCCTTTCCTCATCGCCTGAACGTACAGCAACAAGATTTGCATAAGGAGATTCGCCGTCTTCTATTGCGATTGAATCATCAACAGGGTTCAGTCCGCCGTCCAGCGCAAAGTTGGAGTTGATGATGACGACAGGCGCTTCGTTATTATTGTACATTTCAACCAATAATTCCGGAGCCGTCTGATTGTTGAAGTCGAAGTCGTGCGGGTTCTCGGTAATATCGTCGAATGTCGCATTTTCAATATCAATGCCCTCTTCGATTTCCACTAAGCCTGCATCTACAAAGAATGACAGGAAGCGTCCTTCTTCAGCAGGGTTGTTGGATACAAGGATTGTGGAACCGTCCGGAACGTCTTCCAGAGAGTCATGGTCCTGTGAATAAACAGCCATCGGCTCGATATGTACATTGCCTGCCGATACCAGATCATAATCGTGAGACTCGACTTCACCATCCAGATAAGGTGTGTGCTGGAAGAAGTTTGCATCCACTTCTTCATCAGCAAGGAGACGGTTTGGAGTTGTATAGTCATTGACGATATCCACATCGAGCTCAATGCCGTCTTCTTCAAGAATCGTTGCCGCTTCTTCTAAAATTTCAGCATGCGGTGCCGGGGATGCAGCAACTGACAATGTGCCGCCTTCTTCTGATGCTTCTTCAGATGAATCCTGCTCAGTTTCAGCAGATTCTTCAGTTTCCTCACCTGCATCCGCGCTTTCTTCAGCACCTTCTTCTTCACCGCTGCCACATGCCACAAGAACAACTGCAAAAACTGATAAAGCTAAAAACAGTAAAAACTTCTTCATATACATCCAATCCTCTCTAACAGTATTTTATTTATAATGTATGATCATCATCTCTTATCCACAGCTTTTGCGAGGAAGTCCCCAGCGAACTGAATGATGAAGACAATGATCAGTATTACTATTGTTGCGACTAGAGTGACGTCACTCTGATTCCGTGTAAATCCGACCATATAGGCAAGGTTTCCGAGACCGCCTGCGCCGATGACGCCGGCAATCGCCGTCGAACCGACCAGCATGATGGCAGTGACCGTAATGCCTGAGATCAGTGCGGGCATGGATTCGGGAATCAATACTTTCCAGATGATGGTCCATGTGTTTGCCCCCATCGATTCCGCCGCTTCAATCACGCCTTTATCTATTTCCTTAAGTCCGATTTCAACGAGACGTGCATAGAACGGCGATGCACCGATGATGAGAGCGGGCAATGCACCCTGTACGCCCATGATCGTGCCCATGATGGCTTTTGTAAACGGAATGAGCAATATGATTAAAATGATGAACGGTATGGCTCTGAACAGGTTGACGAGAAAGGCCGTAATGCCGTAGACCGGCTGGCTCCCCCTGTTGTCGCTCTTATCGGACAGAAAAAGTATGATGCCGAGAACAAGTCCGATGATCAATGTAAAGAACGTTGCGATGCCTGTCATATAGATAGTATCGACTGTCGCTTCCCATACAACGTCCCATTTGACGTTTTCAAAACTGAACATATCTCTGAAGGCCTGGAAAAATTCATTCATTATTTCTCCACCTCCACTGTAATATCATCATTGGCGAGCTCATCAATCACTTTTTGAAGCGTTTCGCCATCGATATCCATCGCGACATAAAGATGGCCGTATGATTCATTGTTCGTCTGCTTGATGTTCCCTGACAGTATGTTCATATCCAGGTCGAACTGCTTGATCACTTTGGAGACGACCGGCGTTTTGGATTTGGTGCCGACGAATCCTATTTTAAGTATTTTCGAATCCGGGAACAGCTCTCTCACTTCATCGAGTGCAAGGGCCGTTTCTTCGTCATTGATATCATCTTTGACAAAACGTTTCGTCACGCTGTGCGATGGATTCTGGAACAGCTGCAGCACTTTGCCCGTTTCAACCACTTTACCGCTCTGCATAACCGCGGCACGGTCACATATTTTTCTGATGACATGCATTTCGTGAGTAATCAGCACAATCGTCAAGTTCATTTCATTTCTTATTTCCTGCAGCAGCTCCAGCACCTCATCCGTCGTTTCGGGGTCCAGTGCACTGGTTGCTTCGTCACAGAGCAGTACCGTCGGTTCATTTGACAGTGCCCTTGCGATGCCGACACGCTGTTTCTGACCGCCCGACAATTCACTCGGGTAATTTTTTTCACGTCCTTTAAGACCGACGAGCTCAATCAATTCCTGCGTCCGCTGTTTACGTTCCTTTTTTGCGACACCGGCAATCTCCAGAGGAAAACTGATATTCTCTTCGACCGTCCGTGACCAGAGCAGATTGAAATGCTGGAAAATCATCGATACTTTCTGCCTTTTCTGTCGCAGATCCTTTTTGGACAGTTTGTTGATCGTATCATCACCGATGACGATGTCGCCCGATGACGGTTCTTCGAGACCGTTCAGAAGACGGATCAGCGTTGATTTTCCTGCGCCTGAATATCCGATGACACCGAATATTTCGCCGCTTTCTATCTGCAGGCTGACATCATCCACTGCAGTGATATCCGCAGACTTTGTACTGTAGTTTTTATTTACATTTAATATATCTATCATTGATCATCTTCCAAACCATTATAAATTAAAAACCTACTCACTTCGTATGAAATGAGCAGGCTTCTTTTATATTCAGCCTCTCATCTTCGAATCGATTGATTCAGTGACTTGGCACCTTGTCATAAAAGACGGTTGCCGTGGTATCTACGGGCACTTCCCTACACCACTCTTGATAAGAGTCATTATTCGATTGTGAATCATATTATCATCAGTACCGGCTTTAGTCAATACTATTCTTCCAGTATATCCAAAAGGTTTGTGACTGATTCAAAACGGAAGACACTTTCTTTCAGTTCCCCGTTTTCAAATATCAGCAGCGCCGGCGCGGATGTTATTTTATAATCATTGATGAAATCTACATGGAAATTTAAATTGATTGCTGTATATTCAAAATCTATAATTTCCTGAGTCAAGTTAAGCATACGTTCTGCTATTTTGCAGTTTGCGCAGATCGGCGCATATCCATATAGAATAAATCTCTCTTCAGAATGAATAAGATTGTATATATCCTGTGTCTCTAACTGCTCTTTCATCATAAAACTTACCTTTCATAATCAAGCTCGTGTCGACATAAAAACCATGACGCATCAAAAGGTTTGCGAGGTAGTCTCTCGGGCATCTGCCGACTTCTCCAAATTTAGGGTCAATATATATGTGTGTACTTTCACTGAGGTATTTTTTGAACCACTTCCGGATTTTGCGGCCTTCCTTATCGGCGTCCGATAAAATATAAATATCAGAACCGTCAAGCTGCTCCAAAATCTCATCAAGTTTTGAGACTCCCATTGTACCAAATGTGCAGATGATCTGCACTGGTTCTACAAGCACTTCCTCGATACGGCGTTTGTCAGTCTTGCCTTCAACTATGAGTACTTTATCAGAAAGATACATTTCCATCACCCTTGGAGTTTTATTTTATTTTAAAAAAACTCCAGACAATGTCCAGAGTTCATAAAATTATGCTTCGATAACTGCTTTGTATCCGTCAGCATCCAGCAGGTCATCTAATTGTGATGTGTCTTCAAGTTCAACTTTTACCATCCATGCTTCTTCATATGGTGATTCGTTTACCAACTCAGGGCTGTCTTCAAGCTCTTCGTTAACTTCAACGATTTTACCGTTTAATGGAGCATATAGTTCAGAAACAGTCTTAACTGATTCTACGCTTCCGAATGATTCACCTTGAGTGATGTCGTCGCCTTCTTCTGGAAGTTCAACAAAAACGATATCTCCAAGCTCATCCTGTGCGAAATCAGTGATTCCGATTGTTACTGTATTTTCATCAATTTTTACCCATTCATGATCTTCTGAATACTTTAAGTCATTTGGCAATGCCATAACAGAAAACCTCCTCATAATAATTTATCCAATTATATAATGACATATTTCACAAAGTTTCTCAAGCTTAATAACTATAAAAGCGTTTCCTTGTACTCTGCCTCTTTAAAACCGAGAAGCACGTGCTGGCCGGCATCGACTAACGGTCGTTTTATCAACATTCCATCTGATGATAAAATATCGAGTTTTTCATCATCGGACATCTCCGGAAGTTTATTTTTCAAGTCGAGTTCTTTGTATTTCTTCCCTCTGGAATTGAAAAACTTGTTGATGTCCTGGTCGGATTTTTCAACAATCTGTTTCAGCGTTTCTTTAGAAGGCGGCTGTTTCACCATATCGTACGCTTCGAAATCCACGCCGTTCTCCTCTAAAAACTTCCTGCCTTTTCTGCATGTCGTACACTTGGAATATTCGTAAAAAGTAATCATCCGGTACCTCCATAGATAGTCAGTCATTATTCTATACCCGATAGTCCGCCGGGTATTCATGCTAATTTACCCTCACTTCCATTGTACAATATTTAAATGGTAATATTAAGATGATTTATAAAATATGGCCAGGAGGGATATTGATGGATGCGATAAGAACATATGATGATTATAAAGAGATCATTCAAAGCAATGACAATATCATCATTAAATTTTATGCGGACTGGTGTCCGGACTGCAGTGCATTGAATCATTTCATCAGGCAGATCATGGAAGAGTACAGATATATGGACTGGTATGAGCTGAACCGTGATGAAATACCGACCGCCGCAGATGAAAATGATGTCACGGGCATCCCGGGCCTTCTGATTTTCAAAAAAGGTAAAAAGACCGCCCACCTTCAACCGTTGAACGCCAAATCACCGGGCGATGTCAGGAAGTTTTTAAAAGAGAATCTGTGAAATGAAAATGTCCGAAGCATTCAAATTTGATCACTTCGGACATTTTTTAATTTTCATAAGCTTTCAGTGCATCCTTGATTCTGGCTGCATGCACCTGCCCGGGTGCACTATTTTTCGTAATATAGCCGTATGTCAGGCAGGAGCCGAACTCGCCGCCTGCGAGACGCGTCATTTTTCCAAGCTCTCCCATTGAGATGCCGATGACTTTATTGCCAAGCGCCTCTTTACCCATCTTCACTATTTTAAGCATATTGACTACATCGTCTGCATCATTCGGTGCAAACGCAAGCTTCAGAATTTCACCGCCTGCCGAGTGCATGTTGTATAACAGCTTCTGCATCTCTTCAAGGCGCAGCGTCTCTTTGAAATTATGGTGGCTGAGGAGAACCGTCTTGCCATGCTCGTCCGCACAGTCCACTATATCTGAAAGCACCTTGCCGCCTGTGACAAATTCTATGTCGACGATGTCGATATCGCACTTTGTAATGACGTCCATCAGAAGATCTTTATATTCAGCGTAGGATTTAGAACCGCTGCCGCCTTCGTGGGACGTTCTGTATGTATAGATGATCGGAAGTTCTGACAATTCCGAACATGTTTCATTCACTAATCCCAAATGCTCCGAACGGCTCATATTATCGAATGCATCACTGCGGATCTCCACAATATCGAGCGCATCGATGTTTTCCTTCACCTGCACGATTTCCTTCTGTATATCAGCAAGCGACGTACCGCTTATGGACACGACCACTTTCGGCAGCCCTTCGCATATTTCAATGTTTTTAATGTTCATTCTTATCCCTCGTCAGTCAAGTTGATATTTGCTTTATTGTACACATACTTCCCTTAAAATAAAAGTACCCAAAATCCCAGGGGAAGGATTTTGGGTAAGGGGACTTGACCAAAGGGGAATGGTCAAATTAATGTTTATAGTTGGAGTATACCCGTTAATTATTAAGTTAATGTTAAGATGCCCATTGTTTTTCGCTGAAAAAGTTAATTTTAAACATAAGTTTTGCTTATTAATGTATAATGAATGACATAATTTCCATTTACAGTTAAATGAAGCCGATGCTTACAAGTTTCATATGACATCAAATGTTCCAGTTCAAAGGTTTCATGTCATAAATAGTCTTCGATTGGCATGAAAGTGGTTTTTATTACTTTTTCATGTCATAAAAGCTGTGTAAATGACACCAAACACCAAACTCGGCTGCGGTGGTGTCATTCAGCGATTCGAAATGACATCAAACCCATTTTTCACTAACTTTCATGACACAAACATTCTTTTAAATTCTCCCCAGACAAAAAGACACGAAACCCATCAAAAGGTTCCGTGCCCATCATAAAGTATCTATACTATTGTGCGGTAACGTTCAATTCAACATCAATGTTGCCGCGTGTCGCTTTGGAATACGGGCAGAACTGATGTGCCTGCTCCAAATATTTCTCCGCATCTGCCTGAGACATGTTTTTAACTTTCGCATTAATCTTAACGCCGAGTTTCGGACCTTCATTTTCTTCATCATCCAATAACTGGACCGTCAGATCCACTTCCGGTTCTGCATCTTTGACGCCGCCCTGCTTCAGCATCAAGTCGAATGCACCATTGAAACATGACGCATAACCTGCTGCGAAAAGCTGTTCCGGGTTGACGCCGTCGCCGTCCTGATCCGGTGGCAGTATCGCTGAATCGATTGCTTTATCATCCGTCTGAACGTGACCTTTACGTCCGCCTGTGTTGGTTGCTGATACTTCATATTTAAGTGCCATTATCTTACTACCTCCTAATATAATGCTTACAATGTTCTCTACCCTAAAAAGATGTTATTAATCCTTTATTTTTAATAAAAAAACACCGTCCGGCCGGACGATGTCTTCTATAGTATGACTGCCGCGATCGTACCGAATATGATCAGCGGAATGTTGTAGTGCAGGAATGTCGGTACAACCGTATCCCAGATATGATCGTGCTGGCCGTCGGCCGCAAGTCCCGAGGTCGGCCCGAGTGTACTGTCGGAAGCCGGCGATCCGGCATCACCGAGTGCCGCAGCAGTACCGATCAGTGAGGCGGTCGCAAGCGGGCTGAAACCGAGTGACATACAAAGCGGTACAAAGACCGCCGCTATGATAGGAATCGTACCGAACGATGTCCCGATACCCATCGTAATCACCAGACCGACAAGCAGTAATACAACTGCCGCCACCGCATGCGGTGTGCCGTCGAACCAGCCGGATACCGTGCCGATCAGATCATCCACCGCAGTCGTTTCAGTCAAAACGGATGCGTAGCCGGAAGCGATCAGCATGATGAAAGCGATGGCGCCCATCATAAGAACACCCTCTTTTACTGCAGCGTCGCTTCTGCTCACCTTAATGACCTGGCTGAGAAGCATGATTGTTATACCGCCGAGCGCCCCTATGATCATCGAATCGAAGGACAGCTGCAATGCAAATGCAGCCCCGATCGCAAATAATGTGATGATATTGTTCACAGTCCGGCGGGTTTTCGTCAAATCTTCAGAGACGATGCTGGCTGAATCTACTGTTTCTATATCCTGGTACTCTCTCGGTTTTCTGTAAGTGATGAAAACCGCAATCACCAGGCCGACCGTCATGCCGATGACCGGTATCAGCATTGCAGCCGGAATGTCGGATAACGTGATATCGAGGCCATTCTCCTGCATTTCCGAAACAAGAATGCCGTGGAATATCAGACCGTAACCGACAGGAATGATCATATACGGTGCTTTCAGACCATAGGTCAGCGCACTCGCCACTGCTCTTCTGTCAATCTCCAATTTGTTGAACAGCATAAGAAGCGGCGGTATCAGAATGGGTATGAACGCAATATGTACAGGTACAACCGTTTCTGCAAGCACCCCGATAATCACAAATATGAATATAAGAAGATATTTCTTCTTTCCGATTACTTTGAGCAAATAGTTGAGCAGTACTTTAACAATGCCGGACATCGCAATCATTGAAGCAAAAATTCCGAGCAATAAGTAACTCAGCGCCGTTTCGGACTGGCCGCCCATGCCCTCTACAAGAATCGTCACAGTCTCGCCAAGCGGCAGCCCTGCAAGAAGTCCTGCTGAAATTGCCGCCAGGATCAGTGCGAAAATGACATGGATCTTTAAAAGGCTCAATACAATTAATACAAGAACCGAAATAATGACCGGATTGAACAATATATCCATTTTCCGTGCCTCCTCTTCCATTAATGTAAAAAATAATGAAACAATATCACTATTCTATCAGACAAAGATGAATGTGAGTAAAAAAATTAACAATGAAAACGTCTTTCAAATTACATATTTATACAACCGGGTAAATATCATATTGGATTCATTCTTTTTTACATAATATTAATAATT
>DEQG01000029.1:0-3967 GCA_002360325.1 Salinicoccus sp. UBA3372
AAGTCTGCGAAAAATCCCGAGTTATGCGAATACCATAATCGAACTCACACATCGTAATTCGAATCCAAAACGCACAAAACCGCCGGTCTTCATCCAAAGACCGGCGGTTCATAAATATTATTTTTTAGCGCGCTCTTTCTGGGAGCCTGCGTTTTTATTCATCATACTCATCATCTGATTCACTTTTTTCTGCGATGGTTTCTGACCCATTTGCATCATCATCATGCGTAACATATCTTCATTAATCGGCGGGTTTTTCTCCAAATAATCCATCATATACTTTCTCGCAAGAAAGAATCCCAGAGCTAAACCACCTACAAGTGCAACGATGACGATGAGTATCCAAATCCATGTAGCCAAGCGACTTCACCTCTTTCCCCGTACATAAACCATTATATAGTTTATCTTAAAACCATCAAATTTTCAACAAACTATTTTTCTAAAACGGTTCTCATCACTTGTTCTACTGTGAAACCATATTTTTCAACTACGATGTCTCCCGGCGCACTTGCACCGAATGTATCGATAGTCAATAATTTGCCGTCGATGCCGATAAATTTATGCCAGCCGAGGCTAGCGGCCATTTCTACAGCTGTCCTGTTCGTAATATCTTTGTTCAGGACACTGTCGATATAATCCTGATCCTGGTTCAGGAATGCCTGCATGTTCGGAATGGAAGCGACTTTGATGTTAACGCCCTGTTCCTCTAATTTCTTCGCTGCATTCACTGCTAGTGGCACTTCACTTCCTGAAGCGAAGATGATTGCGTCATCACCTTTATCGTAGATGATATAGCCGCCGCGTTTAACGCCTTCATCCACAGTTTCATAATCCACATCAGTCACTTCTACATCCTGACGGGTAAGAATCAATGCTGTCGGTGTATCTGTCGCTTCAACAGCGACTTTCCATGCAGCTCTTGTTTCATTGCCGTCTGCCGGACGAATTGTATTCAAGTTCGGAATTGCACGAAGGCCGGCGAGCTGCTCGACAGGTTCATGCGTCGGGCCGTCTTCACCCACTGCGATCGAGTCGTGCGTCAGTACATACGTTACAGGGAGCTTCATCAGTGCACTGAGACGGATTGCCGGCTTCAAGTAGTCACTGAATACAAAGAACGTTCCGCCGTAAGGCCTGATGCCGCCGTGTGCAGACATACCGTTCAATGCTGCTGCCATTGCAAATTCACGCACACCGAACCATATATTTTTTCCGGCATAGTTGTCTTTGCTGAAGTCTTCTTGGCCGCTGACGGAAGTTTTGTTACTGCCCGCAAGGTCAGCTGCACCGCCGAACAGTGAAGGAACGGACTTGGAAAGTGCCTGGATCATATCTCCTGAAGTACCGCGTGTCGCTTTTTTAGTGCCAGCTTCATATTGTGGTAGTTCAGCATCGTAGTCAGCCGGAACTTCTTCATTGATAGCTGCGATGAACTCTGCATGTTTTCCAGGCTCTGCCTTGCCGTATTCCTCAACAAGCTCGACCCATGCTTCCTGTGCTTCGTTACCACGCCTGTTTAAAGTTTCGTTGAATCGTTTATAGACCTCATCTTCCACATGGAATGTCTTTTCAGGGTCCAATCCATAATACTCGAATGCAGCCTGACGCTCTTCACTGCCAAGTGGAGCACCGTGTGCATCACTTTTACCGGACTTGTTAGGCGCACCGTATCCGATAACAGTTTTCACTTCGATCATTGCAGGCTTATCCGCTTTTTTAGCATTGTTTAACGCCTGATCGATTTCATCAAGGTCATTGCCGTCTTTTACGAGCTGGTAATCCCAGCCGTATGCTTCAAATCTCTTCTTAATATCTTCGGAGAAGCTTTTATCCAAGTCGCCATCAAGTGAAATATCATTGGAATCATAAAGGACAATCAGATTATCCAATTGCAAATGACCGGCGAATGAAGCTGTTTCGTGAGAGATTCCTTCCATCAGATCACCGTCACTTACAAGTGCATAAGTGTAATGATCTACCACTTTATAATTTTCAGTATTATATTTAGCAGCGAGATGCTTCTCAGCCATAGCCATACCGATACTCATAGCAAAGCCCTGCCCCAGAGGTCCTGTTGTAATTTCCACACCTTCAGTGTGTTTAAATTCAGGGTGTCCGGGCGTCTTGGACTCATACTGTCTGAAGTTTTTAATCTCTTCCAGCTCCAGTCCACCTGATAAATGAAGCAAGCTGTAGATCAGCATTGATCCATGTCCGGCACTGAGCACAAAGCGGTCACGGTTGAACCAATCCATTGAATTCGGATTGAAGTTCAAATGTTTGCTCCATAGTGTATATGCCATAGGTGCAGCACCCATCGGCAGACCCGGGTGACCTGAATTTGCTTTTTCAATTGCATCAATTGAAAGTGTACGGATAGTGTTAATTGCTAATTGATCAGTCTTATCAAAAGCCATCTTAAATATCTCCTCTATTTTCTAATATTTTTCTCTCGTTGAATTGCTTTTAACTTTTCCGGGGTCACGTCACTGCCCTCGGGGTCGATAACTTTAGTCTGTTCGACCTGCGCTTTGAATGATTTGCGGAAAGTTTTCAAATACTCTTGTCTTAATTCGTGCTGTTCAGCTGCTTCCGACTTCGTCAGAGTACCTTCTCTCTTCTTTTTCGCAAGTTCATTGATGCGATCGAGTTTTTTCTTTTCAAGCATAAAATTCAATCCTTTCTTATATAATTTAACACAAAAAAAAGTATGAGTACATTCTCATACTTAAATAATTATTTTCCCATTGTGACGGACTTGAGTTCACTGTCATCTTCTTCGGTTGAAAACATCTTTTCCTCTATGATTTCATCGAATGCGTTCGTATTCTGTTCGATTGCCATTATTTCATTGTGCACTTCCTGCGTATATATATTATCAGAATATGCGTTCTTACCATTATTGTTGGAATAGATATATATTGTGCCGATCATCACTACTGCTATGAATAATAAAGAAAAACCTTTGATTTCTTTAAGCATCAGTCATCCTCCTAGAACGTTTGTTTGTATCCACATAGTAACAGAACACCTGTTCTTAGTCAATACTTTTACGAACAAACGTTTGTAAGATGCTGAAACTTATGCTATCATTATAATTAATAAAGGGTTGGAGGTCTTACTATGAAAGAAATCAGTGACAGACAAAAACAGATCTATCAATATATAAAAAGAACAGTTCAGGAAAAAGGCTATCCGCCGAGTGTCAGGGAAATCGGAAATGCCGTGGGTCTGCAGTCCAGCTCCACCGTTCATGGACACCTGGCAAAGCTGGAGGATAAAGGGTATATAAGAAGAGATCCGACAAAACCGAGAGCGATTGAAATTGTCCAGACGGAAAACCAGTCATACACTTCAGTAATTCAAGTGCCGGTTCTGGGTAAGGTCACTGCAGGCCTCCCTATTACAGCAGTTGAAAATGTTGATGAGTACTTCCCTTTACCGGAACATTTCACAGCGAACCATAATAGTGAAATATTCCTGCTCAATGTAGCCGGGGACAGTATGATCGATGCCGGTATCTTTGACGGGGACCGCGTCATCGTACGCAAACAGAACATCGCACATAACGGCGATATCATCGTAGCGATGACCGATGAGGATGAAGCGACAGTCAAACGGTTCTATAAGGAAAAAGGATATTATCGTCTGCAGCCTGAAAATTCTGCACTTGAACCGATCTATCTCGACAGTGTGACTGTCCTGGGAAAAGTCGTCGGTCTGTTCAGGGAATTTTAAAATGAAAAAGAACATTTAAAACGAAAATAGATTCGTCCGGATGATCCGGACGAATCTATTTTTTTATATAATTCTCTGTATAATATGGTACCTCTTCAGCATTATATTCCACACCGATTCCCATATGTGTATATGAATCATTCAAAGTATTCACTCTGTGTTCTTTCGAGTTCATCAGACTGTGATGTGAAAATATCGGTGATGTATGTCCCGTCGCTATATTTTCACC
>DEQG01000029.1:4041-5570 GCA_002360325.1 Salinicoccus sp. UBA3372
AAGTAGTCATTGTCAGACATATCCCTGCTGTGATTTCCGGCTGCTTTACTGACTTTTGGATCATGGTTCAAAGGTACAACTCCATATTTTACTCTCGTCGCATTGATCAGATGAAAGTTCAGTCTTTCATTATCTTCTTCTGACGGATGATTATACATGCTGTCGCTGTGTCTCATTTCTGATTTCTCCACTGTAAGCAGACCGTTGACCTTATCTTCTTCATGTACATCGTAAAAGAAGTAGACATACTTTTCATTCATATCAAACACGTCGTACTCTTCATGCTCGACAATCAGATGTTTCCCGCCCTTATCGACTGTTTTCACAGGACGATCGTATATTTCCCTTATACTCTCACGGTCCATCCCCTGAATGTTGATCGAGTCGATGGAGACTTCATCATTATTCGTATAGAGACCTGTCACTTTCCCCTCGTTCACTAAAAGGATATGAAAGATGCCGTCTTCATCAATAATATTGAACTCCCCGGCAAACTCACTGTCTATTACAGCTTTTATATCTTCATCTTGAGCTTCGAACGGCTGGCCCATCTGATATTCAATCGAGTAGGACTGTGTACTGTTGACCTGCTCGATTTTGGATGTATCGTAATTCGGCAGTATATATAGATTCAACCACTCATTGGCATAACTTTTATTTAGTCCATTTTTAAAATTATATGATTCAACAGCCGGATATATGAAAAATATAACCAGTGATAACATTAAAAATGAAATTATTTTTTTAAACACGGCTTCACCTGCTTCAGTATCGATAAATTAATTTATCATTGATATTCTGTCGCTCTCATTTCTGCATAGTTCTCTGTAACAATATCATTTTCTTCATTCACAATCACTACATGTGGGTCGTGCTCGTGAGCTTCAATGTCATTCATCATGGCATAACTGATGATAATGATCACATCTCCGATTTGAACTTTACGTGCAGCAGCGCCGTTGACACAGATTTCCCCGCTGCCTCTTTCGCCTTTGATTGTATATGTTTCAAACCGTTCACCATTGTTATTGTTGACGATCTGAACTTTTTCATTCGGCAATATGTTGGCAGCTTCAAGCAACTCCGGATCAATCGTTATACTGCCCACATAATTCAAATTCGCTTCCGTAACACGCGCCCTGTGGATCTTGCCATTCATCATTGTTCTAATCATTTAATTTCACCATCAGATTGTCGATCAATCTCGCTTTCTCAAATTGTACAGCAATGAATATTATAACATCCGAGCCCACATGCGTCATCGTGTCCAGATCCGGATGACTTAAAATCTGCAGGTCGTCCACAGTGCCCGAAGTGTTTTCGTTGATATGAGCTGTAATCTGCTTCAAAATCTCTTCAACATTCCTTTCACCGCTCTGAATCAGTTTATTGCCGAGCTGCAGACTTTCATACACATGCGGTGCTTCGAGCAGTTCCCCGTCACTCAGATTTGTATTTCTGCTGCTTTTCGCGAGTCCCGTGTCTTCACGTTCCGTTTCCACTGCCAGAATTTCAATATCGTGGTTGAA
>DEQG01000029.1:5683-5975 GCA_002360325.1 Salinicoccus sp. UBA3372
AGTACATCGGCCATGCTGTTCAAAGAGATGTCGAGCTCGAGATCTGCAGGATACATCTCCTCCACTTCCGGGTGAAAGACGTAGTCCGCACCATTCTCCTTCAGTATTTCCAGATCCCGTCCCAGATTTCTTGGATAATTGTCAAAATCCTCATCAGGTCCGAACTGCAGAGGATTTACAAATATACTGACTACTACTGTGTCACCATGTTTTTTAGCTGCATCGACCAATTTTAAATGTCCACTGTGCAAATACCCCATAGTCGGCACAAGAGCGATTTTTCCAATTTCAT
>DEQG01000029.1:6064-8457 GCA_002360325.1 Salinicoccus sp. UBA3372
TCAGGGAAGTTTAGATCTTTCACTTCCTCTACGTATTGCTTAATACCCTTTACCCCGATTTCATCAAAATCTCCATATTGTTTTACGAATTTAGGCGGCTTGTCTGTACCATATTTTAAAATATCATGGTAGACAAGTACCTGGCCGTCAGTACCGACACCTGCACCGATGCCGATAAGCGGAATATCCACGCGCTCTGAAGCTTTTACGGCAAGGTCACTCGGAATGGCTTCGAGAACAGTCATGACGACACCAAGCGTTTCGAATGTTTCGAGTGTATCAAGCAGCTCTTCCGCCTCTTCTCTTGATGATGCCTGCATTTTAAAGCCTGTAATGCCTACCGACTGCGGAGTCAGCCCGAGATGCCCGACAACAGGCACCCCCGCATCGACTAAAGTATGTACAAAATTCTGCAGATGTGCGCCTTCGATCTTGACCGCATTGGCACCACTTTCCTGATACAGTCTGATTGCGTTCTTTACCGCTTCTTCACTGCTCACATGGTATGTACCAAACGGCATATCGACAACGATGTATGTATCCGGTGCTCCCCTTCTCACAGCTTTCGTATGATGAATCATATCTTCAAGAGTCACTTCCACCGTCGAACTGTAGCCCAACACCGTCATACCGAGCGAGTCACCGACAAGTATCGTATCCACCCCGGCTTCTTCCGCCTGGCGGGCGCTCGGATAATCATATGCCGTCAGCATCGTGATTTTTTCATTATTTTTCTTCATCTCAATAAAATCCAATGTAGATTTCATTAATCTTCCCCCTGTATGTTAGATAAGTTATAATTATTTTAACACATTAATATAAAGTCATTCGGAGGAATATTCATGAAAATCGCCTGTATCGGCATCGGAGCAGTCGGCAGCATCATTGCAAGAGAATTAAAATCTATGGATTTGGACGTCACTTTATATTCAAGAACCGGACAAAGCGGTTTCACCATACTGGAAAATGATGGTTATACCCGATACGATTACCCAATCCAGCCCACCAGCGAACATGACGGGACTAAATTCGATGTGATCTTTATTTCCACAAAAGCGACAGTTTTGAGGAATCTGGTCGACATCATTCCCGAAATGTCATATGAGCATACTGACGTCATTCTGTGTGAAAACGGCATGGGTTATGATGACTGGTTTAAAAACAGCATACCGTCTGTCGTCTATATCAGCGGTCAGAAAAAACAGGATTACACAGAACACTTCAGAGACAGCAGACTCATCATTGAAAATAAAAAATATCATCACCTGGACAAACTGATTTCCATGCTGGAATCTGACAAAGATGTTGAACTTGAAATCATCAAACACGTGCAGTTCGAAAAACTGCGCTACGAAAAGCTTTTGATCAACCTGGGTGTAAATACCATGACCGCATTATCTCAAAATACCGCACAAATATTTCAGGATGAAAATATTGTTGATCTGACGGAACGGCTGCTTAAAGAAGGCCAGGAAATCATCAACCGGAATTCTGAAATCATAACCGATGATTTCATCGGCCATTCGATCAGGCTGTTCCAGAGCTATCCCGACCACATGGGGACGAGCATGTATTATGATGTCATGGAAAAAAAAGAGACCGAATATGAATTCATCCAGAAATACTTCTATGACAACAAAGGAGACCTGCACACCCCGGTGCTTGATGTGACGTATACTCTGCTGAAAGGATATTCTTTCAGGAGAGATTGAATGGAAATGAAAAAAGCGATTCGGCACAAAGTGTGCCGAATCGCTTTTTACGTACCGCAGAAAGTATTTTGAATCATTTCTTCCTCTTTCGGCGGTCTTCTGTAATATTCATCGTGTTCATCACTGTATGGGTCTTTGAAGATTTCCACCAGTTTTTCAACTTTGGACATGTCATCTGTTTTCACCGCATGGAATAAAGCCTCTTCCACCAGATGGTTGCGCGGTATGACGGCAGGATTGACGCTTTTCATCAGTCTGTATGCATCTTCTGAGGCCTGGTCTTTATTTTCCAGTGCCGACTGCCACTTCTTCACCCATTCATCGAAAGTTTCCCGATCTTTCACTTCGATATCCGCAACGTTGCCGAGTGACAACGCTCTGAAAGTTGAAGTGTGGTCAAGTGCCTCTTCTTCAAGAATTTCAAGGAATTCAAGAACGAGTTCCACATCACTTTCTTCCGGTGTTGCGATGCCCAGCTTGTTCACCATATTCGTCAGCCAGTATGTCTGATATAAATTTTTATAATCATCCAGCTTTTCCTGGGCGATTTCTATCGCCTTGTCCTGATTCTCATCAAGCAGTGGAATAAGTGTTTCAGCAAATTTTGCCAGATTCCACTGGGCGATTCCGGGCTGGTTTCTGAATTGGTATCTGCCCTGTACATCGATTGAGCTGAAGACC
>DEQG01000029.1:8517-9674 GCA_002360325.1 Salinicoccus sp. UBA3372
CCGCTGATGGCCATATTATCGGTATTCATTACACCGTGGATGAAACCGATGGACTGCCATTTGGCAATGAGATAACTCTGCGCGTGTACCACCGCTTCTAAAAATAATTCATATTTGTTTTCTTTATCGGCAAAGTCCGGATAATGACGCTCTATTGCGTAATCGGTCAGCAGTTTGACCGCCTCTTCGCTTTCCATGATTGCATACTGGAAAGTGCCTGCTCTCAAGTGGCTGCTTGCCACACGTGTCAGTACGGCACTCTTCAATGCCTGCTCCCGCATGATGACGTCGCCGGTCAAAGTGACGGCAAGACTCCGTGTTGTCGGAATGCCGAGCGCATGCATCGCTTCACTGATGATGTATTCGCGGAGCATCGGACCGAGCGGTGCACGGCCGTCTCCGGAACGTGAGTATTCGGTCCGTCCGGAGCCTTTCAGCTGTACGTCATACCTTTCACCCTTGTGCATATGCTCACCGAGCAGTAATGCCCTTCCGTCGCCAAGCATGGTGAACTGGCCGAACTGGTGGCCGGCGTATGCCATCGCAAGCGGCGTGTCTCCAATGATGTCATTGCCTACAAGCGCCTCTGCACCTTTCCCGGAGCTAAGTGCTTTTTTATCCAGTCCGAGGCTGTCCGCCAGACGGTCGTTGAACAGCAGAACTTCAGGACTGCCCGATTTCTCAGGCAGTGTTTCCGTATAGAAGTGTGAAGATAAATTTTTGTACGTCGTTTCAAAATTGAAACCAAATGTCATTCTCTCATCTCCATTTTAAATAAGTTCTTCCAAAGCCATGTGCAGGGCATAGATGACGTGTTCCGTCACGAGTCCGCCCTGGACAAAAACAGTATAAGGCGGCCTGATCGGTCCGTCTGCACTCAGCTCAAGAGATGCCCCCTGGACAAAAGTGCCTGCTGCCATGATGACCGGATTCTGGTAACCCGGAATAAGGTCCGGAATCGGCATGAATTTCGCATTCACAGGGCTCGCTTTCTGTATCATCTGAGTGAATTTGATCATTTCATCTTCACTGTTGAAGCTCACTGTCTGGATCAGATCCGTCCGTTTATCTGCAGGCGCCGGATCCGTCGTCATGCCGATTTTTCTCAGTACATGACTCGTCAGAACAGCACCATTCAGACTTTCAACCACTGCGTG
>DEQG01000029.1:9801-10046 GCA_002360325.1 Salinicoccus sp. UBA3372
CGTCCGGCAATATAGCCGCCCATCTTCGCAAGACCGCCGCCCGGGTTTTTGATGAGGCTGCCTGCAATGATATCGGCACCCGCTTCAAGCGGTTCCCTGTCCTCGACAAATTCGCCGTAACAGTTGTCGACGAAAATGATGACTTCAGGATGCCTCTCCCTGATTGTCAGGCAGACATTTTCTATCTCGTCGATCGTCGTCGATGCCCTCAGTGAATATCCGCGTGACCTTTGGATGCCGATGAC
>DEQG01000029.1:10141-11170 GCA_002360325.1 Salinicoccus sp. UBA3372
CCTTCGTCGTACAGGCTGCCGATATCTTCCTTGCTGCTGCCCACCACTTTTTCAAGAGTGTCGTAGGGTGTGCCTGTAATATATAACAGTTCATCGCCTTTCTTTAATAAAGAGAGCAGCACCAGGCTTATGGCATGTGTGCCTGAGATGATCTGGCTTCTGACCAGTGCGTCTTCCGCTTTGAACACGTCTCTGTATATATCTTCAAGCTTGTCCCGTCCGATATCGTTATATCCGTAGCCGGTCGTCCCGGAGAAATCCGTGTCCGTCACTTCATTTGCGAGAAAAGCAGCCATCACTTTTGAAAAGTTCTTATAGCCTAGTTTTTTATTTTCCTTGATGATCGGTTCTATTTCTTCCAATGATTCTTCAATCAGATTTTGCACCGCTGATGTCGTCACTGCCTACAATCCTTTCAATCCATCCACCTTCGGGCGAATGTCCTTCTACTTTTAATGTGCCGGTCTCTTCATCCAGTCCGCTGCTTTCGATAATTGTCGCACTTTTAAGCGAATAGTATAAATGCATGTTTTCCGCCGGTAATTCAACTTTGTAATCTTCAAATTCTTTTTTCATGAAATCTTCGAGATTCTTATTCATTTCTTCAGGGGGCGTATTTTTCGAAACGTACACGCTGTGTTCCGCCGGAATCAGATTCATCTCATCATTGAGGTCCGTCTTGTTGAAGAAGATGATCTGAGGGATAGCTGTCATATCCAGTTCTTCCATCAGCCCTTTGACCGTATCATAATGCGCTGTAATATTATCTGCACTGTTATCGATCACATGGATGATGAAATCACTGTCGCTCGCTTCCTCCAATGTGGATTTAAAACTTTCAACGAGCGTCGTCGGGAGATTTTGAATGAATCCGACCGTGTCTGTGAGGACACAGTTGAAGCCGCTCGGCAGTTCCAGTTTCCTCGTCTTCGGATCGAGTGTCGCGAATAACTTATCCTGCTCAAGAGTGTCACTGTCCGCCATAATATTGAACAGCGTGGATTTGCCCGCGTTCGTATAGCCGATCAG
>DEQG01000029.1:11249-13636 GCA_002360325.1 Salinicoccus sp. UBA3372
TTTTTTATTTCTTTGATTCTTGTGTTGATATGACGTCTGTCCGTCTCAAGCTTTGTCTCACCGGGACCTCTTGTACCAATCCCCGCACCGAGTCTCGACAGGTTGATGCCCTGCCCTTTCAGCCTCGGCACCAGATATTCGAGCTGGGCAAGTTCGACCTGCAGCTGTCCGGCCTTGCTCTGTGCCCTTAAACTGAAAATATCAAGAATGACCTGGGTCCGGTCGATTACTTTGGTATCGAGAACTGATTCTATCTTTCTGTTTTGACTGGCAGTGATTTCATTGTTGATGATGCAATAATCGATTTCTTCCTCATAGCTTTCGGCAACAGTCTCTAAAAATCCTATTCCGACATAGCTTTTCGGGTCCATTGAGTTTCTGTTCTGTATATGTGACCCGATGACGTCAATGCCGCTCGTAACCGCAAGGCTCTTCAGCTCTTCTATCTCTGAATCGATATCCTTCACATCGAATGTATTCACAGCGATGATGATTCCTTTAAAATTCTCCGCCATATTGTCAAAACACCTCCATCAGAATAATATTTTTCATTAATAAATGTTTAAATCCATAATAAGTTGTGTACATAACATATATATAAAGTATATTTTTGTTAACCAGAAAGGGGCCCTTCAAGTGAAAACTCATTTCTACGACTTGAAGTTCAATGACGCACAAGGCGAAGAACAGTCGATGGAGTCTTATAAAGGAAAAGTGATTTTAATCATCAATACTCCCGTTGAAACTGAGAATAATGAACAGTTGACCGACGCGGATCATATATATCAGAAATATAAAGATCAGGGACTCGCAGTCCTCGGCTTTCCCTCAGATGATTTCAACAGAAAGCTGTCCATTCAAAATCCTCTGGCAGACAATGACGATAAAGTGCCCTATACTCCTACATTCCCTTTAATGGAAGAAGTACACGTCCGGGGACATGATATCCATCCTGTATTTCAATATTTGACAGAAGGCAGATCAGCCCTCTTCATCAACAAGGTCAAATGGAATTATACGAAATTCATCGTCTCCCGGGAAGGCAGGGTCGTATCAAGGTACGCACCACAGAAATCCGTCATGCAGCTGGAGGATGAAATACAGGAGCTATTGATCGGCTAAAATAAAACCCACCCGGTGATGGGATGGGTTTTATTGTTTTACAAATGTACTGATCGCATGTTTATAGATCAGATGTGTTTTGCCGCCGGATTCCACTTTGATTACATACTTGTCAAACTCTTTGACTTTGCCTTTCATCTGATAGCCATTTTGTAAAATGACCGTCACTTCCGTGTCCGCGTCTTTAATACCGTTCAAAAATTCATCTTGCAGATTTAAGTTGCTCATATAGCATGTCCCCTCTTTATTTATTCAGAAAATCAGATATATCTTTTAATATTTGTTCTGTGTTTTCTTCTTCATCCAGATCATACCATTCAACATCCAATTGATTCCTGAAAAAAGTCAGCTGTCTTTTGGCAAACTGTCTTGTATTCTGCTGAATCTTTTCTTTAACCTCATTCAGTGAACATTCACCTTCAAAATAAGGGATGAACTCCTTGTAGCCTATTGCACCTTTTGCAGTCGTCGACAAGCTGCGTTCCCTGAATAACTTCTCAGCTTCTTTTTCTATACCCGCTTCAAACATCTCTTCGACTCTTTGATTGATTCTGCTGTATAATACAGAGCGTTCGCGCTCCAATCCTACTATAAATGTATCATATTTGGGCTTCTGTTGATAGTTTGAGTCCTTGCCGGTCACACGGTTGCTGATTCTTTCGGACAGTTCGAATTTGATGAGCTGCCTTAAAATTCTCTGACGGTTGTTCGGATGGACGCCTGCTGCGAGCTCTTCCGATATTTCTTTCAGCCTGCCGTATAAAATTGTAGTGCTCAGTTTATCGAATTTTTCCATCAGGTCCCGCTTTTCCTGGTCATCTTCATCATGAAAGTCGTAGTCATAGATCAGTGCACGGATATAATGGCCTGTCCCCCCGACAATAAAAGGGACTTTATCATCTTCATGGTAAGTGTCGATCAGATCATCCACTTCAAGCTTGAAATCATGCACCGAGAAACTTTCACTCGTCTTTTTAATATCTATCATATGATGAATGATCCCTTTTGTTTCTTCGGGCTTTATTTTCCCTGTCAGAATATCCATGTCCTGATAGACCTGCATGGAATCGCCGCTGATGACGTCCAATCCAAATCTTTCAGCTATGTCAATTGATAAAGATGTTTTCCCGACTGCCGTCGGACCGATCAATACGATTAATTTTTCATTAGTCGACACGTAACATCACCCACTCCAAAAGTTTTTGATACACCTGTTCCCTGTTCTTTTCATTCAGCACTTCATGACGGCTTTTCTCATAGAGCTG
>DEQG01000131.1:0-1726 GCA_002360325.1 Salinicoccus sp. UBA3372
AAAAAAAGAACTTCCCAGCCTGAGCCGGGAAGTTTATTTATAAGTAAAAATATAATGCGTGGTATCCATAGTAAAATGACACCAGGGCGAGCAGGCTGAAAATAAGGTTTTCGATCATGCTGCCTGTTTTTGTTGTCAGTGGAAATCTGACTCTGAAATCGAGCGGGAAGAAGAGTTGTATGCCGCGTCTTGTTCCCATATCCAATATGTAATGGCTGACCATGCCGACAATCAATCCGGCGGTTACAGTTTCATATGATAGAAATGTGTTAATTAAAAATGCGATGATGACTAAAAATAAAAGGCTGTGCGTAAATGAACGGTGTCCAAATATTAAATTGATGATTTTGGACAGTATGGGCAGCTGCTTGCCGATTTTGCTGCCGCCGTGACAGATGTCCGGTATCAATGCCCCGACAATTCCTGCCCCGGTCAGAATCATCGGATCTGATCCTGAAAAGTAAGCGTAAGAAAGACTTGCCGCTATACCGCCGATGATATGTGTTTTTCCTGTCATGATTTTCCCCTCCCTGACCTATTTATGATACCACTGATGACCGAACGATTTCACTCTATTTATAATCATTTCACATATAAAAAGGATTGTTGGGATTTTAATGATGTTGTAGAAGCCACCGGTAACAGGTAATATTAGTATAATAACTTTTAAGGAGAATGAACATGCCAGGAACAAGAAGAGAAAATATCAGCCCGGGCAAAACTGTCAGGGTCGTCCAGAAGCAGGATCAGAGATCAGGCAAACTGACAGAAGGTGTCGTTGCCAGGCTTTTGACAAACTCACCGACGCACCATCACGGCATCAAAGTGAAACTTGAAGATGGCACAGTCGGCAGAGTCAAAGAAATTTTAGACTGATATAAATAAAAATCGTATCCAAATTCAATCCGTCAGCCACGATGCAAATGACAGCAGAGTAGGAAAGTGCATGTCTCCCTTTTCTTTCTGCTTTTTTACATTTCCAATAAGGACTGTTTTCGTGCCTGCATTTCTGCCGGCGAGTATGTCCGGATCCCGGTCGCCGGCCATATAGCTCGACCCGAGGTCGATTCCGTATTCATCGGCCAAATCCAGTATCATGCCCGGACTCGGTTTCCTGCAGCGGCTTTTTACATGTGGTTTATCAGGACAGTAGGCGATATCGTCTACATAGGCCCCGAATCGGGCCAGCTCATTTTCCATACGATCATGGACATCTTGCAGATCCTGCTCGGTCATAAAACCTAGTCCGATTCCACCCTGGTTGGTCACTACAAATACTTTATATCCAAAGTCATTCAGTTTTTTAATACCTTCGCCGACACTCTCTAGCAAATAAAAATCATCGGGTGTATTAACGAACTTTACACGTTTCGTCAGCACCTCATTGATGACGCCGTCACGGTCTAAAAATACAGCTTTACTCATTCAATATCTGCTCCTTATTAAAAATCTCCGCCCGCTTAATCAGGGACGGAGACTTTATTCAATCTTATATTTATAATCCTTCGGCATCTCCGGGTCTCGGGAAGTCGGCGCCGCCATAGAGCCTGCGATCATTTGCGTGTTCAATCAGTATTGCCTGGACATCACCGATTCTCGTGTCTGCAGTTTCTTCGCGGAATGACTGATCAAACTGGTAGCCGAGATTCGTAAGTTCGTTCAGAACTGAATCATCCAGTCCGTCTTCCCATTGCTTGCTCATGTCCGGCATGACATAGACGCGCTG
>DEQG01000131.1:1820-5968 GCA_002360325.1 Salinicoccus sp. UBA3372
CCGGGTGAGCCGAGAGTGAAAAACGGCTTGCCTTCATGGAACAGGATGGTTGGGCTTTTTGAGCTTTTTGGGTATTTATTGCCATTCGGTTCATTGACACTGCCGGGTTCAGTGGAAAAATCGGTCAGATGGTTATTCAAAAGAAAACCGTGACCCGGGACCATGATTCCTGAACCGTAAATACGTTCAATGGAAGTGGTGCATGCTGCAACGTTTCCCCATTGATCGACTGCGGTGAAGTGAGTGGTTTCGTGACCTTCATTGTCAGCAGAAATTTTATATTCACGTTCGTTATGCCCTTCTTTTTGATATTTCCATGGATTGCCGGCAGTTTTTTCTTCTGCCTTCCTGTCAGCAGAAAGTTGTTCCATACGCTCTTTAATATAATCTTCGTTCAGTAAGCCGTCTAGTGGTGCCGATTTAAAGTTGGTGTCTTCGATGTGCTCGGCATCATCTGCCATCGCAAGCTGCAGTGCCTGTGACATCAGATGGTATTTTTCAGCTGAATGCGGTTCATACTGTGAAATATCCAGCTGCTCCAAAATCTTCAGCTGCATAGCGATACCGATACCGCCTGCACTCGGCGGGACAGGGAGCGCAAGGTCATAGCCTTTGTAGCTTGACCACAGCGGCTCTTCGACCCGGACATCATAATTGATCAGGTCCTGGTGGTTCATTATCCCGCCATGCGCTTTAACGGTATCTATGATGACATCTGCAATCTCTCCCTTATATACATCATCAAAACCATTGTCTCTGATTATTTTCAGAGTTTTTGCAAGTTCCGGCTGTCTGATTGTATCGCCTTCTTTAAGTTTCACACCGTCCGGGACAAACAATTTTCTTGCTTCATCGCCAAGACGGTACTCAAACAATTCAAGTGTACGTTCCCATAGAAAGTGGACCCTCACTTCCGATTCCGCGAGCCGGATTGCCGGGTCGATCAAAGTTTCAAGCGGCAGGGTGGCATAGTTTTCGTGCACATATTTAAGACCTTTCATTATGCTCGGTATGCCGACTGCCGTCCCGTGGGTTGAACGCTCATCAAACGGAATTTCATTACCGTTCTCATCGATGAAGCAGTCCGGTCTGAGTGCTGCAGGCGCTTTCGGATGCGCATTGACGACTTTTGTATCTTTGTTCTTAAAGTCATGGCATAAAATAAAACCGCCCGCTCCAACGCCGGTATTCATTCCTTCCACAACGGCGAGGGCAAGCTGGACCGCAATGATGGCATCGAAGGCATTGCCTCCTTGCTTCAGTATTTCATTGCCTGCTTCGGTCGCTTCTTTGACGGCGCTGGCAACCATGCCGTAGTAGCCGGTATCACCTTTAAGCCCTTCGTCCGGTTCAATATATTCTTGTGCTTCAAAAATTTTATCTATATTAGTCATTTATCATTCACTCCTGTCTAAACAAATAAGCGAGCTATTATAATATAGCCGATTTTTAATACTTTAAAACCGTAACGAGATAAAGACTCTGGATATGCCATTGCCGCCATAGCAGCTCTAAGGCGTGATATTGCCAGTATTTTCAGAGATGTTAAAAGTATATGAATGATGAAATCGTCACCGATTTGCCACTACGGACGGAGCATGTCATTATAACTAAACTGTTTCATCCATATTTGAATATATGAAAATTCATCCGAATAATGAAATAAAAGATGCTTAAGTAATATGGCTGCCTCGGGCCGTCGTTTTCACGCCATGCCATGAGCTGCAACAAAATCGGCTCCAAAAAAAACGGTGCTCCCTGTTGGGAGCACCGGCTTCAGTCATTAATCACATTCAGTCTTTTTTATAGCCGTCTACAACGAGATCGACTTTTCCGTTATCCGGGTCGATGACGAGACCGTGTACAGGCACGCTGTTATCGAATAATGGATGATCATGAACTTTTCTTACACTGTCTTTAACACTTTCTTCGACGCTGTCGAAGCCTTGGAGCCAGTTTGTAATATTGATTCTGGAGTGCTCGAGGACGTCGAATGTATTTTCAGAAATGCCGCGTTTTTTCATTTCTTCAATCATCGGTTCGGGCTTTAACGCACCGAATCCGCAGTCATGATGTCCCATTATTACAACTTCCTCGACACCGAGCATATACACGGCAACCAGAATGCTGCGTACAGTACTTCCGTATGGGTGTGAGATGACGCCGCCGGCATTTTGAATATGCTTGATGTCTCCATTTTTCAAACCGAGTGATTTGAACGACATCTCAGTCAGCCTCGTATCCATACAGGAAACCAGTACCATCTTCTTATTCGGTGATTTCGTCAGAACGTAATTTTTGTATTCTTCATCTGCTACGAAACTTTTGTTGTAGTCAAGCAAGTCGTATAATAATGTCATTTTAAACTGTTCCCTTCGCATGCTCATTTTCTTCAGCATTATTCTCTTTCATTTCTTTTAAAACAGTGTCTTTATGAATGATTGCATTAATCTGTGCCCCAAGGATGATGATGACACCTGTGATATATAACCAGAATATCAGAATGATGACACCGGCGATACTGCCGTATGTTGCAGAGTAGTTGCCGAAACCGGATACGTACACGCTGAAGCCCCATGAAGCTACGAGGAAAGCGACCGTAGTAAAGATTGTCCCGGGAATTACTGATTTCAATTTCACTTTTATATTCGGTGCAGTCAGGTACATGATCAGGAACACTACGAATACGAGAAGTACAGGTAAAATACTTCTGATGAGGTTCCAGATGGTAGAGAACTGATCGTCAAGGCCGATGACCCCGAACATCAGATTACCGATCTGTCCGCCGAACACGATGAGTACAAATGTAAGTAATACTGATAACGTTAAAATGATAGTGAAAAATATAGAAAGACCCTTTGCTACGAAAAAGTTACGGTTGTCCTCTATATCATAAGCGACGTTGAATGCATTCATCAGAGCCGTCATGCCGTTTGAAGCGGACCATAAGGTCGCAATCAGACCCACAGACAAGAGGCCGCCGCCTGATGATGTCATGACGTCATCAATGATGCCCGTCAGCATGCCTGAAATCTCAGCCGGTGCATAATCTTCGATAAACCCGACAATCATTTCCTGGTCAATCTGGAATAAAGGGACCAATGTCAGCAGAAATATCAACAGCGGGAATATGGCAAGCAGAAAGTAATATGCAAGCTGTGCTGCCATGCCCGACGCATTATCCTTACTGAATCGAAACATCAGTTTCTGCAGGAAATTCGGGTCGTCTTTCCTTTTTGCAGGTTTATTGATTTTGGATACATAAAGCGTTTCATCTTTCTTCTTTGACTGTTTTGATTTGAATACCATATTATCGACAAAAATGTCGTCGGCTTTTTGTTCTTCTGCTTCTTCTTTTATCTGTGAAAGATAATTGGAGTTGCTGCTTTCTTTTTTCGACATATAAACACCTCATTACATAAAAGGACCAACCTCGGTCAGTCCTTTTCAGATTAGTTCCTTATTTCAATTTTTTCTGTTCACGTTTGTTCATGAAAGTATCTTTTGCATCCATGATGGATTGTTCAAGTTCAGGATTTTCTCTTCTGATCTGCTCAACAGTGTCTTTCCAGAATAGAACTTCATCTTTCAGCTGTTCAAACTTGGATGGCTGTCCTGATGTGTTTTGGAATTTATTTTTCGCTTCATCAGGGTGTTTAGCATAGTAGCCGACTTCCTTGCCACTGCTGATTACTGACTCACGAGTACTTTTATCAATCAAACTTACCAGTGCCCCAATACCGGCGCCAATTAAAATTGCAGGGATCAATTTGTTCTTCATAATGTAAAATCTCCTTTAAGGTATTTATATGTGATATATCCATTTTAAATCATTTATAAACTTATGTACAAAATATATCAGTATTTTTATTTATATTACTCAACTTTAGTATTATTTGATACTATATATTTATGTATAAATTTGAAGGAGGACAAGTTTTTGGATAAAGAGACCATGCTGAAAGAAATAGAAAAAAAATTAAAAATCGTTAATAAAGGTATTCTCAAGCCTGAAGATTTTGATGACAGTCAAAAAGAAGAGCTGGAAGATTATCATAGAATGCTTTCGGGACGGAATGATGTCAGCCCGATGGAACAGACAGCGATTCTTGATGAATTGTCCAAAATGAGAAAATAATTTTTAAAAA
>DEQG01000028.1:0-269 GCA_002360325.1 Salinicoccus sp. UBA3372
CACAGCTCCCAGTGACCGACAACCGACTACAAACAAAAAAGCCACTGAAAATAGTCAATTTCCAGTGGCAAATCATATATTTAACTGCTTTGAACTTCTTTTCTCCAGACGAATGTCATAAATATGGTGAGTGCAGAGACACTGCATACAATCGTAAGCAGAGCGAGCGGCCATGCGATGTATTCTCCCCCGAGCCCGACCAAAGGCGAAACGATTGCCCCGCCGATAAATGGCAGCAGTCCTAAAAATGCCGACGCACTGCCTGCCGA
>DEQG01000028.1:328-2594 GCA_002360325.1 Salinicoccus sp. UBA3372
CTTGAAACGACCAGGAACAGAGCGATGATAATCACCGGCAGTGATAAATCTGCCATCACTACAACAATCAGCAGCAGACTCCCAGCCAGTGACTGCATCACACCAAACAGCATGATTTTCACTTCATCCACTCTGGCTGCGATTCTACCCGAAATCTGTGCAGCAATGATAATCCCGAGACCGTTCAACGCGAATACCAGTGAAAACTGCTGAGGCGTCACTTCATAAATATTTTGAAGAATAAACGGCGATCCCGCAATGTATGCAAACATGCTCGACATGATCAGACTCTGTGTAAATGAAATGCCGAGGAACACTTTATCCTTCAGCAGATGGCCGAACGTTTTCACGACCGCAAAGATCGTCCCTTCCGACCTGTTTTCAAGCGGGTGTGTTTCACTGTAGAAAAACAGCACAGATAACAGCAGCAAAATACCGATTACAGCGATAATATAAAACACGACCGGCCACGAGCCGAAATTGAGCACGAAGCCTCCGGAAATCGGTGCCAGTATCGGTGCAGCTCCACTAACGAGCGCAAGAAGTGCGAATGCCCGGGTCAATTCATTGCCAGAATAAATATCCCGTGCCGCCGCACGTGCGATGACAATACCCGCAGCCCCGGTGAATCCCTGGATGAAACGCAGCAATATAAAAATCCCGATACTCGTTGTAAAGGCGAGCGCCAGCGACGCCACTACATATATTCCCAGACTGAACATCAACGGTTTCTTCCTGCCCCTGATATCACTGAGAGGACCGAACATCAGCTGCCCGGTCGCAAGGCCGATCAGACACGTCGTGAGACTCATCTGTACAAGTGATGCGGTTGTACTTAAGTCATCGGCCACCACCGGCAGCGCTGGCAGATACATGTCCATCGATATCGGACCGATCGCCGTCAACGCACCGAGCAGTATGACAATCCAGTATTTATTATCACTTTTATTATTCATATATGTATTCATGTCAGCAGCCTTTTTCATTATTTTATAAACAGACAACCAAAAGTATATCACGACACCATTTTACTTGCTATAGCGCTTCATCAGCTGACAATGGTTAAAAGCACCGATAAAAGGTTATTGATAAGCAATACGAATAAAGGGATGATAAATCGTGAAAGATGCCAAAGCTACAGAAATCATACAGTTGAACATAGAAGACGACGGCAGAATACCGAACCACTGGAAGTTACCGCTTCTCATCTATAAAGACGTATTGGATAACGATGATGATGCAGTCGAAATACTCAACAGCAACAACTGGTCCGGTGAATGGCTCGGTTCAGTCCATCCATACCACCACTACCACAGCAACACGCATGAAGTGCTTGCCGTCCATAGCGGCACTGCAGCTCTGCAGCTCGGCGGTGAACTCGGGGAAGCGGTTGAAGTGGAAAAAGGAGATGTCATCATCCTCCCTGCCGGATACGGCCATAAGATGATAAAGTCCAGTGACGACTATCAGAACTACGGCGCCTACCCGAACGGCATGAGCCATGACATGTGTTACGGAAAAGAGGATGAAAGGCCAGAGAAACTGGAAAATATCAAACACGTGCCCATGCCCGAAGCAGACCCCATTTTCGGCACATCCGGCCCGCTCTTCAACTACTGGGAAGATTGATTCAAAGAAAGAGCCTGTACTTAACTCAAAAGTACTGGCTCTTCATATGTCTAATAAAAATCCGGTTTTACCATATGTTCCGTCCCGGATTCAAAAACACCTGGACTCCCGCGGCTGAACTTTGACGGGTCCTCGATGATATACATGACCATTCTTACGACCGCTTTTCGTGTCACCTGCGCGCCGACGAACGGCTCGTCTTTGTCCGTCTTACTGTACGACTCATTTTCATACAGCCATGTCAGCTTCGGTAAAGTATAGTCCAGACTTGAATTCTCCACGGACTGCGCACTTTCTTTAGGTGCGTCCATGACAGGCAGATTGCCGATGATACTGTCATTCCATCTTCCGAATTCACCGGCGACATCATCGTAAATATCGAGTATCGATGCAGCAATCAGCCACTTCACTTAGGTTTCCTCCATCACTTCAATAATATTTTCAATGCCTGTACTGTCCGCCATTTCATTCAAATAAACGATATCCGCTCCTGAAATCGCCTGTCTCAAAGTTTCCACACCGCTGAAATCACCATCGATAATTGTTTTCGTATCATAATCGGCAGCTTCCAGACGACCGCTGGCATTTCTCGCAAACGGCACAAGTTGACGATCCGTTTCATTTCTTAAATTCTCCG
>DEQG01000028.1:2637-5166 GCA_002360325.1 Salinicoccus sp. UBA3372
CTAAAATTGCCACTTTCATAATACAACCTCCAAATATAGTTTCAACATTAAATGCTACTAGCTGGAACGTTTATCAAAAAGCGAATTGTTCGCAATAAGCGTACTGGTTTTATTTTAAAAATATCTTTTAAAGATACTATTTTAAAATTATTTACAATTGTTAGAATATTCGTTATGATTGTTTTCATATCATCTTAGAGGAGGAATTTTATGAACGCAATATTAGTAGCGATTGCTGGTATCGCAGTTTTTGTGCTCGGTTACCGTTATTATTCAAAATTTTTAGCAGAGCGGATATTCAGGCTGGATCCGAATTATGTCACACCGGCACACAAGTATAATGACGGTGTCGATTTCGTTCCGACGAACAAGTTTGTATTATGGGGACACCACTTTTCTTCTGTCGCCGGTGCAGCGCCTATTTTAGGTCCTGCCATCGCAGTATACTGGGGCTGGGGTCCTGCATTCTTATGGGTCATCCTGGGGACGGTGCTCGCAGCAGGGGTACATGACTTCGGTACATTGGCTTTGTCCGTCCGTAACAAAGGACAGTCCATCGGTACAATCGCCGAAAAATTTATCGGTAAACGTGGAAAGATTCTATTCTTATTTATCATACTTACATTACTTTTAATGATTAACGCAGTATTTGCATGGGTAATTGCGAACTTATTCATTTCCTACCCTGCAAGTGTTATACCGGTATTCATACAGATACCTCTTGCGATATGGATCGGATATGCAGCATACAAACGCAATATGAAAATGCTCATCCCTTCATTGATTGCACTCGCAATCATGTACGGTGCTGCGGTGCTTGCTGCGGAAGTGTCAATGCTTCAGATCGACCTTGTGCAGTATATGGGCGGTGAAGACGGCGCCGGCATTTTCGGTCTGGGCGCAGTATCCAGTGCTTTCTTCATATGGATTATGATTCTATTGATCTATGTATATTTCGCATCGACACTGCCGGTTTGGAAACTGCTCCAGCCGAGGGACTTCATCAACTCCCACCAACTGTCGGTCGGACTGCTGATCCTTTATGCGGGTCTGTTGCTTACGAACCCTGAGATTACGGCACCAATAACAAACCCTGATGCGGATGTATCATGGCTGCCGCTGTTGTTCATCACCATCGCATGTGGTGCGATTTCCGGATTCCACGGACTCGTATCGTCCGGAACATCTTCAAAGCAGCTGGATAAGGAAACAGATGCACGTTTCGTCGGTTACTTCGGTGCTGTCGGAGAAGGTATTCTTGCTTTAATCTCTATAATTGCAGTTGTTACACTGTTCAACAGTACCGCAGATTTCACGGCTGCCTACGGCAGCTTTGCCGAAGCGAGTGCCGGCGGTCTGAACAACTTTGTTGAAGGTGCGGCACTGCTTGCAGGCGGTCTCGGCATTGCACCGCATATCGCAACAACTATCGTTGCGATCATCGTGGTCAGCTTCGCGGCCACTTCACTTGATACGTCAGTGCGTCTGATGCGCTACATCGTTTCCGAAATCGGTGTGGAATACAACGTCAATGCTTTGACGAACAAGCACGTGGCAACGTCGATCACGATCGGTGCTTCAGCGGCACTTGTACTGCTTCCTGAAGGCCCGAACGGATTCGGTTCAGGCGGCTACCTGATCTGGCCCCTGTTCGGTACATCAAACCAGCTGCTTGCCGGTATCAGTTTACTTCTGATTTCCATCTGGCTGAAAAAACGCGGCATCAATTATGCGGTGACATTGATACCGATGATCTTCCTGATGTTCATGACATTGTATGCCATGTTCACCCAGGTCTTCCTGGAATGGTCATGGTTCGGAAGCGACTCGAATACTCTGCTCTTCATACTCGGAGCGGTCATCTTCGTCTTTGCGGTGTGGATTATCGTAACTGCCATCCAGGCACTGAGCGGCAAGTTTGATGATGAACTTAAAAAACACGAGGAAGAGTAATATACAGGACGGTGATATAAATGTTGGATAAAGTGAAAAAGCTGATTCAGTATTATGAGGAAGTGCTGGAGATGCCGCACAGAACGGAAGTGGCAAGGGAGCTGAGGGAAGAGGACGACCTTTTCCTGCTCCTCCTCTACTCCGAGATGATCGGCATACCGAATCCGGTCTACTATTATACGCTTGAATTATATCCGCACATCATCGAAGATTTCCATGACTGGCATCTCCGTATGGGCATGGAGAAATCACCGCTCACAGGCATACGCTGCTGTTAACATTATAAAAGGAGCATATTCACATGGCAGAACAGTTAAATAAAATACTATTCATCGGCGGTAAAGGCGGCGTCGGAAAATCGACTTCCGCCGCTGCCGTTGCATGGAAGCTCGCCAAAGGGAACAAGAAGACGCTTCTTATTTCAACGGACCCTGCACATAATCTCGGGGATATATTCTCACAGGAGATCGGCGGGGAAACACAGAAAATAACAGATAATCTTTATGCTTTGGAGATCGATCCAGAAACAGAAACGACAAAGTATATCAACTCTGTAAAAGAGAACATCAAAGGTAC
>DEQG01000028.1:5301-6112 GCA_002360325.1 Salinicoccus sp. UBA3372
CACCTCGTCTTCGATACAGCACCGACCGGCCACACCATAAGACTTCTGACACTTCCGGAACTGATGGGCGTATGGATTGAAGGACTGCTTAAAAAACGCAGGAAAACCAACGAGAACTACACACAGCTCCTGAATGACGGCGAACCGATTGAAGACCCGATATATGATGTATTGCTCGAGCGCCAGAACAGATTCAAAAAAGCACGTGAAATACTGCTTGAATCAGATAAGACAGGCTTCGTCTTTGTACTCAATCCGGAGAGACTTCCGATTCTTGAGACGAAGAAAGCCATCGGCCTTCTCGACCAGTACCACCTTCATGTCAAAACCGTATTCGTCAATAAAGTCCTGCCGGAAGAAGCGGACGGGACATTCCTGGAACAGCGACGACAGCATGAGAAACAGTATTTGAAAGATATCGAAGATACCTTCTCTGACCAGCGGAAAATCTATATCCCATTACTGCCGCATGACATTACGACTTTGGACGAACTCGATGCGTTCAGCGAACATTATCAATTGTAATGACATATGAAAACAGCGGAATCCTTTAATAATAAGGAATCCGCTGTTTTTATGATGTATACTCAAGGATTTTTCAGTCGGTTAAAAGAGATAAGAAAAGATGTCTTCCCTACCCCAGCGACTCCAATATTTCCTTGATCTGCCTTCTCGCTTTCGCTCCTTCCAATATCGGGTACTGCGGGAAAACATGGTTCATCATCGGATATTCGTAATACTCATTTTCCACTCCGGCGGCATCAAGCATCCTCGCAAATTTCCGTGCATCCGGCAGACAGATTTCCCGCTC
>DEQG01000028.1:6196-7418 GCA_002360325.1 Salinicoccus sp. UBA3372
TCCCTGCCCATATGCGACCGATGATCTTTAAATTATCAGGCTTCAGCATCGGGTCCATCTTCGCATATTTCTCCATATCCGGATGGCTCAGACTGACGTCGAGCCACGGTGAAATGACAATGAGCCCTTTCGGCTTCGGCAGCTCTGTCGTCGCAAGCCACTGGGAAAACCCGATCGCAAGTCCGCCGCCTGCGGAATCGCCGACGATGACCATCTCATCCGTACTCTCTTCCATCAGGTTCCTGTACAGCTCTTCCACTGAATCGTACGCCTTATCATAGGAGAATTCCGGTGTCTTCGGATAGATCGGCACGATGAATTCCTGTCCGGTATCCTGGACCATCTTATCGATGAACAGCCAGTGGAACGGGGACGGCTGATGGATATAGCCGCCGCCATGCAGGTACAGGACGCGCCGTCTGCTTTCTTTGTCCTTTGGAATGATTCTGTACACTTTCATCCCTGCATCATAGTAGTACTCGACTTTCGACCGCATGAGATTTTCACGGATTTTATGCTCTTTGCGGTTTTCCTTGAAGTTCCTCGCAAGCATTTTAGAATCCACCTCTTCCAGATCGAAGTTGGCGATTCTGATCAGGTCCTCCACAATCTTGCTGCCGATACTTCTTTTCTCCACAAAAACTGCACGGCCGGCATAAATGAGTGCGCCTGCACCTGCCAGAAACAGAGATGTTTTAATTACGTGCTTCATCCAATCATTCCTTTCAATTCCTGACATCCATATGAAAATACTGAGACATGATAAATAATTTTATAAATGGAACCTTCTGCCGAGCTGCGTCATGAATGTCTGGTTGGCAAACACCACAAGCAGTGCGAATATCGTCACTGCGAACGATCCTGCTGTCACACTCGGCCAGAGCACTGTCGCAAGCCCTGTCATATAGAAAATAAGCGGCACGAACCCCATAGCCAGCATCATCAGAAGAAAGCTGAAATACCCCGTCCAGTTCAGACGTACCCTGAGGATGCTGATGGACAGAAGCAGTATGCCTGCGATGATCAGAAACGGCACGACATAATCCACCGACCACTGCAGATTGCCTGACATGAAATCGACGACCAGCAAGAGTATCGTCAGGCTGATGACCTGTGCCGTAATCTTGCCCCCGATATGGGACGCCGACAGTATCGTGTGGCTCAATGAAACAAGTATATAAAATACAGCCACCGCGACATAGAACACCCATAAAAACTGGGG
>DEQG01000028.1:7564-9038 GCA_002360325.1 Salinicoccus sp. UBA3372
ATCGGCCAGTTCCATACGGCACAACGGGCAGATGTTCTGACTCGTCGTAATATCACAATCCGGGCACCAGTTCATCCATCCTCACCCCATTCATTCGAGTACACAGTAATATCCAGTTCCGTAATATTTCTCAGCCGGATGAAAAATTCCTGGATGATTTCCCGTTCTTCAATCGACCGGGCAAAAGTGATGGTCAGCTTATCATTCACAGTGCCGAGACCGCAATTGATCGGACTCTTCCTTGTCGGATACAAAATGACTTCCATCCTGTCCACATGCGGTTTCATCGATTCCGGCAGCTTCATATTGCCGAGATTCGACAGCGTCATCGTCTTCGCCCGCTCCCCGATCTGGTTGAATCCGAATTTCATCAACGGGTATTTAATAAAGACCGGCACACCTCTGATCCACAGACTTTTCTGAAGGGAGACGAAGCGGTTGATGCCCGTCTGCAGTGTATCTTTATCCGTTTTCCTGATCAGCTGTCCGGTGACGTCCGCGATAATATCTTCCAGACGCATATAGGCATCCATCTGCACACCGATATTGGACACCGAGAAGAAATTCCTCAGCGTCGTCGATGGAAACTGTTTACGCAGATTGATAGGCAGTGCAATCGACACCTGGCCGTCCGCCATATCTCTTGTCATTCTTTCATCATGGACGACCTGGATTAAGAGACTTGTCAGAAATCCCGTCAGTGTCGTCCCATGCTCTTTGGAAAAAGCATTGAGCTTTCCTGCATCCACCACTCCGTGGATGACGTTGATGCCCGGCGGCTCAAATGACGTGCCGTGAATCTGATATGCCCTGCCCGGCCGCTTCCCGGGGCGCGTCACTGCATGCGACGTCGCATGTTTTTCAAAACTGTCCTCCACCTCTTCAGGCTTCGGAGCCGCATCCGGTCTCAGCACCAGACCTTCTGTATCGACAGCTTCACCCTTCTCCTTCAAATACTGGTAGATTAATGTTTTCAGAAATTCCACCGCTCCGCCGCCGTCCGTCAGTGAATGGAATATTTCGACCGATATCCGTTTTTCAAAATAAAGGACCCGTATCAGATAGGCATTGTTTTCCTTCCTATCTATCGGTGTACATGGATGATCTTTCTCAGGCTTGACGATCAGCTGTTCATCATTATGTTCCATGAAATCCCAGAACAGTCCTTTACGCACCCGGACAGTGAGTGCCGGGAAACGCACCGCGACGACATCCAGCGCATCCTGAAGACACCTTGGTTCGATCACTTCATTCAGTATCATCGATACCCTGAACACCGATGAATTCGTCGCATCCGACACCGCGTGAAATATCTTTCCCGTATTATCAATTCTGTACCACTGATCCATCCATACACCTCCCGGGGACACATTCTGTTCTTACTCTTCCCTTCAATTTTACCATGCTCAAACCATTTAATGTAATTATCTAATGATACCTATCGCAAATACGGTAAAAAAAAGCGGACATCATT
>DEQG01000094.1:0-1117 GCA_002360325.1 Salinicoccus sp. UBA3372
ATACAAAGATCTTATCCTCATGCGTCCACCGTTTCCAATGTATAACCGACGCCTCTGACAGTCGTAAATTTAATCGCATCGGTCAGATTGTTGAAACGTGTGCGGAGCCGTTTGATGTGAACATCCACAGTTCGGTTGTCTCCTTCAAAGTCGATACCCCAGATGCTGTCTATCAGCTGTTCACGGGTAAACACCCGGTCCGGATGATTGGCAAGCGTCTGCAATAATTCAAATTCCTTTAACGGCAGCTTCAGTGTTTTTTTATTCACCGTCACCACATATTTATCAATATCTATATGGACATCTCCGACTTGTATCACCTGCTTGTCCGTGTCAATGTTATAACGTCTGAGCAGTGCTTCGATTCTGAATAAAAGTTCTTTCGCTTCAAATGGTTTGACTAAATAATCATCAGTGCCCGCTTCAAATCCTTTTTCCTTATCATCAATCTGCCCTTTGGCAGTCAATATGATAATCGGAATATCCAATGTTTTACGCATCTCTTTAATCAATGACAATCCGTCCATATACGGCATCATGATATCCACGACCGCAAGCCGGCACGCTTCATTTTCAAGCTTTCTGAGCGCATCCCTGCCGTCTGTCGCGCCCACGACATCGTAGCCTGCGTCAGTCAAATTGATTGTAATGAATTTTAAGATATTCGGATCGTCATCCGCAACTAATATTTTAGTCATATTTCCACTCCATAATTTTAGTATTGATCAGTCGATTTTTTTCACTACTGATGACTTTAACGCCATCTTTCCAAACCCGGGCACTTTACAATCTAAATCATGACCATCTTCAGGGTCAACGATGCGGATTCCTTTCACTTTCGTTCCCTGCTTGATGACGTTCGAAGAGCCCTTTATTTTCAAATCTTTCACAATCGCGACGTTATCGCCGTCATTCAAAACATTGCCGTTCACATCTTTGACGAGAGCGGCTTCCTGTTCTTCAAGCTCTGACGCTTTCGTCCATTCATGGGCACACATCGGACAGATCAGCAGCCCGCTGTCCTCATAAGTATATTCTGAATTACAATTTGGACAATTTGGTAATGTCGTCATTTAAAAATTTCCTCCAGTATTTATTATAATATTATAAAAACAAC
>DEQG01000094.1:1211-9153 GCA_002360325.1 Salinicoccus sp. UBA3372
TTTTGTTATAATATTATACAGTGTATAAATATAGGAGTGTATATGAATGTGGGAAAAGTTTAAAAGAGAATGGCTGACCAATCCGGGGACGAACATACTCGCGGGTATTGTTGTTGCCCTGGCTTTAATACCTGAAGCCATCGCATTCTCAATCATCGCAGGTGTCGATCCGATGGTCGGATTATATGCATCGTTTCTGATTGCCGTCATCATTTCAATTGTCGGCGGACGACCTGCGATGATTTCAGCTGCAACCGGGGCCATCGCGCTGCTCGTCACACCGCTGGTGAGCGAATATGGTGTGGACTACCTGCTCGCTGCAACCATTCTGATGGGTGTCATTCAGATCATACTCGGCCTGCTCAAGGTCGGAAGTTTAATGAAGTTCATCCCGAACTCGGTCATGATCGGGTTTGTGAACGCACTTGCCATCATGATTTTCATGTCCCAGCTTGAACATATTTTCGGAATATCCATTGATACTTACATATATCTTTTAGTCACCATGGCTATTCTCTATATCATGCCGAAGATAGATTTATTTAAAAAGATACCGGCACCGCTGGTCGTTATTTTACTGTTAACCGCTTTATATGTCATTACCGGCGCAAACGTCCGGACAATAGGGGACCTGGGCACGATAGAACGGTCACTGCCGAGCTTCTTCATACCGGACGTGCCGTTTAATCTTGAAACGCTGCGCGTGATTCTGCCGTATTCCGTTTCAATGGCAATCGTAGGTCTCGTCGAAAGCCTCCTCACCTCCAGAATCGTCGATAATGCGACGGATACATTCAGCAGCAAGAACCGTGAGTCCCGCGGTCAGGGGATTGCCAACTTCATCACCGGCTTCTTCGGCGGAATGGGCGGCTGTGCGATGATCGGGCAGTCGATCATCAACGTCAGAGCCGGTGCAACAACACGTCTGTCCACATTTACAGCCGGCACCGTCTTAATATTCATGATCATCGCACTTGGCAACTGGGTCGTTCAGATTCCAATGCCGATACTTGCCGGAATCATGGTGATGGTATCACTTACGACGTTCGACTGGGGTTCATTCAGGTTCTTGCAGAAAGCCCCGAAAACTGATGCGCTCGTCATGCTGATCACGGTTATACTGGTTTTAATTACAAATAATTTAGCTGTCGGTGTTATCGCTGGTGTTGCATTCAGTGCAATATTCTTTGCGACTAAAATTTCAAAAGTTGACGTTAAAAAAGATGTCTCGGATAATAAAATCATATACTATATCACCGGCCAGATATTCTTCGTCTCCATCGACTCGATGATGGATCAGATTGATTTCAATGAAGACACCAAATTAGTCGAACTTAATTTTTCCGAAGCCCATCTGTGGGATGACTCCGCAGTGGATGCGATTGATACGATTGTACGCAAGTTCGAAGAGCGGGGGATTGAAGTAAAAGTCGACCGCTTGAATGCAGACAGCCGTAAAATCATCAAAGAACTCAGTACTTTGAATAAACAGCATTTAACTTCTTAATATGTCAGGAGGATTATTTTGTATAAATCTATTTTGCTCGCAGCCGACGGTTCCGATAACAGTTACAGAGCTGCCGAAGAAAGCCTGAAAGTTATTGACAAAGCGGGGAAGGTGACCATTTTGAACGTCCTCGATCCCGAGGAATCGAAAAGGGAAATCCTGCACAGTTCCGCTTCCGAGAGCCTGTTGTCAAAAAAGAAAGAGAAACTTTCGAGAATTACTGATCTTTATGATGAAGAAGGCATTGATTATGAAGTGAGACTGGAGCGCGGTGTGGCCAATGAAACAGTCGTAAAAATTTCCAACTCCGGTGACTATGATGCGGTCATTCTGGGCACCCGCGGCCTGAACAGCCTGCAGGAGATGGTGCTCGGCAGCGTCAGCCATAAAGTCGCTAAAAGATCTGATATTACAGTCATTATTGTGAAGTAGGCGAGGATGAGAGCGCGCTCAGGGCGTCTGACGCTGTAAGTCGCATGGAAAGCTTACGGTTATCGCGCTGATCGCTTCAAAACGTTATAACTCGTCTGAAAACATCACACTTATAGCGCACATCACCACAAAAATTATTCAATATAAAAATGAGCTGCATCTTAATTAAGATGCAGCTCATTTTTTGTATAATGTTTTCCACAATGACCAATACGACTTATCCACAGGTGTGTATAACTTAGATTGTATATATTTCTGTCGGTGTCTCTTTATCTGTGTGAAAAAGCTGTATTTCATTTTTCGTATCGATATCGTATTGATTCAATACCTGTTCCACACTCATTTTCGCCAGCTCTTTTATATTGTTATCCAGACTGAGATGGCTCAGATAGATACGTTTTGTATTGTCGGTGATCACATCACGCATTGCATGTGCGGCATCTTCGTTGGAAACGTGGCCGACATCGGAAAGTATGCGCTGTTTCGTCACCCATGGGTATCTGCCCATCCGGAGCATGTCCACATCATGGTTGCTTTCAAAGATGAAGCAGTCACTTTCTTTTATAATGCCTTTCATCTGATCGGACACATAACCCGTATCTGTAATGATGGAGAGCTTTTTATTGTCTCTCATAAGGGTATAGAACTGCGGGTCGATCGCATCATGCGATACGTTGAATGACTGGATGTCCATGCCGACGATTTCTTTCGTCTCCAGGGGGTTGAAGTGGAACCGCTGCTCTGAAGGCACTTCTATATTTTTTCTGTCCAGCTGCTGCCACGTCTGCACATTTGCAAATATCGGAATGTCATATCGTTTGGCAATGACTTTCAATCCTTTTATATGATCTGAATGTTCATGGGTGATCAAGATCGCATCAATATTTTTCAAGGATGTTCCTATATGGCTCAACCCTTCTTCTATTCTTTTGCACGTAAGCCCTACATCGATGAGCAGGCTGCCTTTTTCTGTTTCAATATAAGTACTGTTGCCCGAAGATCCGCTGGCCAACACGCTCATTCTCATGCTACTCACTCACTTTCAATTATTTCACCTGAATCTGTTGTCGCCTCTACATAAATCGTTTTGGATATATCCTGATCTGTCACATGTATCTCCCATTTCGGTCTCAGGAGGGCACTATTTTCTTCCGTCAGTATGATGTAGTAACCAAGTCTTGCTTCATCGATTACCGCTGTTGAGGAAATTCTTTCACGTTCATACAGTTCTTCGACGATTTCTCTCGGTGATTTCGCCGTCAGACTCAGTGTGTATTCATTTTCTTCCAAATCCCTCAGTCTTGTCTGCTCCATGGCATCCGCCTGTCTTCCTTCACCATGGAATATGATTCTTGCAGATTCATGATTGAAGATTGGAAAGTTCTCGTATAACTGGTTAAAAATCACCTGGTCCGATGTGCTCATTACATTATCATACTGGTAATCATGACCTCTGTAAACATTCTCGTCTATATAGTCCTGAAGCCCTTGTTCCGTCATTTCCGGACCGTCATCTTCAAATTCCTCTGTAATTTTTGTTCCTGATACATTATTCTCATCGACCTCGGAATTCCGGTTGTCATCTTCTGAAAAATCATGGATGGCACCGGTCAATACGTTCATTTCGACAGGTTCGTACTCTTCGATATTACTCATATCTATATTTGTCATACTCAAAACATCCGGCGATTCCTGAATTTCTTCGACGGATTCCTGCCGTTCATTCAAATATATATAGATGAGCGCAACATTCATCAGGAGGAAGACAATGATGTATAAGGATTTCGTCAGTTTCCAATCCATTACTCAAGACCTCCTTCGTCGAAACGCATCCATTCACCGTCGTATTTGATATACCATGACGGTGTATACTGTACGACATTTATCTCGTTTTGATCTGTAGAAAAGGACATATTATAGCCGATTGTTATTTTAGTGATATCCTGAAGGTCATAGTTGTCATTCAATGCGATTTCATACCTGACATTTTCAAGCGGTGGCAACGTCTGATCGTCTCCGCCCGGTACACGGGCAGTGACCCGGATCAAAGGTCTGTTGTATTCATAGACGGAATTCTGACCGTATTTCACAGACATTGTCGTCGGTATCTGTTCACTGAATACAAAATAACCGTTCATCGACGAACGAAATACCGAGTTGTTTTCATCAGGAAAGTAATCGAATAATACATGCGTCTGATCCAGTCCGATATGTGAGTTCAGAAAATGGAAACTGCTTTGTATCGTCTGGTGCGGAGTGCTGTTGCCGGTCAGTGACTCCTGCAGATTGTTGTAGGAGTAGGCATAAGTTTCACTGTTGTAGGTCGCAATATTCGCTTCACCTTCATACACATACGTCTCTTCGCTCACTTCCGTTTCAAAACTGTCATTCAGGAACAGCATATTATTCACTGCGTCCGGACTGAACACGTTATATAGAAAACTTTCCACCGGCATGTCGCCCGGATCCGTCGGACCATAAATCGCCGTCTTATTGTTTGAAGTCTGCTGATTTGTAATGACGCCAGAATATTCTTCAAACAGATGGTCATGTGCAGACAACAGTGATTTTAAATATGAACTTTCCAGATTCGTCTCTGCAACCGCCACTCTGTCCAGATCTTCATTGATCAAATAAAAAGTCACATGCTCATCGACGAGGTCGACGATAATGCGATTATAGCTGTAATCCGGATAGTCGCCTTCATAGTTGAAATCCAGCATTTTGAAGAGCGACTTGGTCGGCATATCGGAAGCATAATCAACGATCAGAAATTCTTCACCATCATCATCATCGATGCTCGGCGTCAGTCTGCTTATACTGTTATAGACATTGATATCCGTAATTTCCGTACCGTCTATATATTCACGTATGCCGACGACGGCCTCTTCCTCAATTGTTCCCTGTATGTCCGTATCATCGACCCAGACGAGCTGGTACGCCCGCATGATCGAGCTGAAAGATACAGGCTCTCCGGGACCGATATTCGATGTTCTTTCAATATTAGTATCTATTTCCGAGAATTCCGGCTGATAGCTCCAGACCATTATCGTCAGCACCGCACTCGTCACTACAAGAAAGAAGAGGGCGACTGATTTGATATTTTCTTTATTCATCCCAATCATCCTCCCCGAGCGTTTCACAAGGCAGGTTGATGAATACTGTAGTTCCTTCTCCTTCTAAGCTGTTTGCCCATATACGGCCGTTATGTGCCTCGACAATTTCTTTGGAGATCGCAAGTCCAAGACCCGTACCTCCTTTTTTCCGCGCACGGGCCTTATCCACACGGTAGAAACGTTCGAATATACGGTCGACTTTGTTGCCCGGTATACCCATGCCGTTGTCCTTGATGCGGATGGTCATGCGGTTATAAAGTGAGTTCTGTTTCACATGGAATTCAACTCGTTTATGGTCTCTGTTGGAATATTTGATCGCATTTGAAATGATATTATCGAGCACCTGGCTCATCTTATCCATGCCGATTTCGGAAAATATTGGGGTTTCAGGTATGTTTCTGATAAATTCCACTTCGTCTTTGTGCGTCATTTCAAAGCGATCGATAATCTTGTTTAGAAACATATTGAAATCGACAATCTCTTTATTTATCTCCTCGGCTGCATTATCCATTCTTGAAAGCTGCAGCAAGTCTTCAACCAGACGGATCATCCGGTCGGTCTCGTCCCGTGTCACACTGAGGAAACGCGGTGCGAGTGCCGTATCTTCCCATGCACCTTCCTGCAGTGCCTCTAAATAGCTGCGCATCGAAGTGAGAGGCGTACGCAGTTCATGCGATACATTCGCAACGAATTCACGACGTTCGCTGTCAATCTTCTCCTGCTCCGTTACATCATGGAGCACCGCGATATAACCGTTCATAAATCCTGTATCTTTGAATATCGTCGAGAAGTTCACGTGGATGGCAGCTTCGTAGTCGGCATCCGTAAAGAGCAGCTGACTCTCGTTGATTTCCTGAATATCCTCCAAGGTCATCTCGCCATCAAGTTTAAGTATTTCAAGCATGTTCTTGCCGTGTATATTCGTATCTTTTGAAATGCCCAGCATATCAAGCGCCATATCGTTCACAACAGTGATGCGGCCTTTACGGTCCGTCGCGATGACACCTTCAGACATGTTCGTAATGACCGAATCCAGACGTTTTCTCTCACTCTCTGTGTTTGCCTGAGCTTCCTGAACACGTTTCGATAAAATATTGAATGAGCCCGCAAGCTCACCGATTTCATCATTGCTGTAGATTTTAACCCTGGAAGTATAGTCACCTTCAGACATCTGGAGTGCCTGATTCCTCATATCCGTAATCGGTTTGGTGATTGTCCTTGCAATAAAAATCCCGAGGATGCTGGTGATGATCAGCGAAATGATCGTCGCTATGATGAATGTGTTGTTGATGGCTTCAAGCTGCTGATAGACCGTTTCAATATTCGAAGCAACATAAATAGCACCCAGTACTTGTTCTTCATCGACTACCGGGTGATTGAGCAGCCACGTACGCTGATTATCCTGATTTACATTGACGAATATTTCTTCATTCCTCGAACCCGTCGTGATCGCTTCCTCAGTCAGAGGCTGGTTGATGCGTGAACCGATACTCGGTTCGTTGGAAATACGGCTCGTTCCGATCAGAATATTATCGGTGTTCACAAAGCGTATCTCTTCAATTTCCGGACGGTTTCCGAACTCTGTCAATAAGCTTTGAACTTCCTCATTCATGCCTTCCTGATCGTCGGCGTAATCTGTATGTAGCTCATTAATCCTGGTGTCGATCAGATCAACCTGGGTTTCGATATTATCCTGAAAGTTCTCTGTCAGTTCACGCTCAAGCGTGTTTGTGAAATATAAACCAATAATCTGCATCCCAATGACAATCAGGAGCACATATATAATTACTAATTTAATATGCAAGGATTGCAGATTTCTTAAAAACTGCCTCATATATAAAATGCCCCTTTATTCGTCGCCCTGGATGAAATACCCCACACCTCGACGTGTCATTAAATACTCGGGATGAGAAGGATCATCTTCTATCTTCTCCCTAAGGCGCCGTACAGTCACATCTACAGTACGCACATCGCCGAAATAGTCATAACCCCAAACTGTTTCAAGCAGATGCTCACGCGTCATCACCTGTGAAATATGTTTGGTCAAATAATGAAATAGTTCAAATTCCCTATGGGTGAGATCTATGCTTTCACCATTCTTTTTAATCGCATAGGAATCCGGTAAGATCGTGATGTTTTTTATTTGTATATTATTGTTTTCAGGTTCTTCCTCCTGTTTAGCCTGGGCAGTGTTGCGGCGCAGATTCGCCTTTACTCTCGCAATCAGTTCTCTCGTTGAAAATGGTTTCGTGACATAGTCGTCCGCACCCAGTTCAAGTCCGAGCACCTTATCGATTTCTGAATCTTTGGCTGTGAGCATGATGATAGGCATGTCATGCTTCTTTCTGACTTCACGGCAGACTTCCATGCCGTCCATTCCCGGCAGCATGATATCCAGCAGCACTATATCAGGCACAACTTCCAGTATGAGTTCCAAAGCATCATTGCCATCATAAGCACTGTGAACTTCATAACCTTCTTTTTCCAGGTTAAATTCCAATATATCTGCAATCGGTCGTTCATCATCGACTACTACAATTTTCTTAGCCATTATCTTCCCTCACTTTTCTCGTCAATTCTGTATAATTTTCGTCCATATTTATAATCAAACTATATAATAACCCAAACTTAATGTATCATTTTTAAGCCAAATTATCCATTATCCTATAATTCAGGAAGTACAAAAAAGTCACCAACAAAGATGCTGATGACTTTTAGAAGACGGTCCTGACGGGAATTGAACCCGCGATCTCCTGCGTGACAGGCAGGCATGTTAACCGCTACACCACAGGACCAGATTTATATGATGTTAAAAATTTAAAAAGAAAAAGTGACCCGTACGGGACTCGAACCCGTGTTACCGCCGTGAAAGGGCGGTGTCTTAACC
>DEQG01000148.1 GCA_002360325.1 Salinicoccus sp. UBA3372
CTGGTAATCGGGATGGGCATTGCGATATTGACGATGTCATCATTGATGGATTATTTACTGACGGAACATACCAAACCGACACACTGGTTTTTTATCGGGATGGTCCTCGGCGTCGTACCGATGATGTTCAAGATTTCGAATTATAAAACTGAGTTTAAAACGATACATTATATATTGATGAGCTTTGTATTGTTGCTGCTGTACTGGTTGTCGACCATGAATGAAAGCCGTGCAGCGGCAGAGAGCATTGATGTGTCGCTGCCGCTGCTTGCCGGACTGTTTCTGAGCGGCATGCTGGCTTCATCGGTAATGATACTTCCGGGCATATCCGGGTCGCTTGTATTACTGATAATAGGTGCGTATCCAATGATCATGAAAGCAATTAATGAATTTACATCACTAAACTTTGAAGTTGTGCCCTTACTGATAGCGACCGGACTCGGCATAGTGTCAGGTCTGCTTCTGGCGAGCAGAGGCATTCAATTTTTACTGAGAAATTACACATACCTCATGTATGCAATGATTATCGGTCTTTTATTCGGTTCAGTATTTTCCATTTATCCGGGACTGCCGGAAACTACGGGTACTTTTATAGCATCAATTGTTTCATTATTGGCAGGTTTGTCAATAAGTATATATATGGGCAGCAAAAATAAACAAAGTATATGATGAGGTGATGTGATGGCGGATCAACACCCATTGGTGGAAGATTATTTTGAATATGTGAAAAGCACGATCGACTACAGAATCGCTGTAGCAGGGCAGGTTGACGCAGGAAAGAGCGCTTTAGTAAATGCCCTGACAGGCGAGAATTCACATATATCCACAGAGACCGACGCGACCAGGGATGTCGTCAGCTACCCCTATAAAGACAAAGGAGAGCTTCTCGATTTTCCGGGAGTCGGCACTACTGAATTTTCACCAAAACAATATAAAAAACTTTTTAAAAAATATAAAGTGAAACATGTACTTTATGTCTTCTCATCGAAAATCAGAGATGTAGATGAAAAAATAATCAGGTTTCTTGCAAAGAATAAAATTAAAGTGACGTTCATCTACAGCAAGCTGGACACTCTGGTCGATGTCACCGGGAAATATGAACAGTCGCTATTACAGCAGGAGAAAAATTCCGAGCTCCACGTCACTTTTAAGAAAGTGATTACCGACCCGCTTAAATACCACTTTATCAGTGTGCGGGACAATCATGGAATTGAAGAGTTGAAGGCATCCATTGAAAAGTATCTGGAGACAAAAGAAGCAATATTCCAAAAGCGTGTTAAAAGCTCAAAATACTTTAATAAATACCTGAATAAAAAAAGCAACGCTTTGGCGGCCAAGCTCCTGACACCAGGTTTTAAAGACCTCCTTTTAAGCAGGGAATTTAAAACGATAGAACAAAAAACGAGAAGTCATTTTCATATAGATGAAGAAGATGCCGAACTGGTTGGGGAACGGATGCCGCGTGTCAATGACTTTGTCAATCAGGCGAAAGAAAGTAATAAAGCTGAAAACAACTACCGCAAGATGATAGGGCCGCTGACAACATTGATTTCGACTGTATTGAAAGTAAGGAAACTGAATGTCATTACATTCATATTATCGACATTCGGAGAAGCGGGAGTCAGAGCGGTTTATCCGATGCTGAAGGGCGTGTTTGAATATGTCCGTGCGGTGAATGATCTGGCAGGCGACGTACTTGAAGCACGGCTGAAAGAAATATAATTGATTGGACAGACCTGAAAAGGTCTGTTTTTTTATTACCCAAATCAATGCAAAGGTTTGCATTGTAACGTTGATTTATAAAGGATAAACCAATAATAATATTTATAATACAACATTATAAATAAAATAATTAATGCAATCGTTTGCACAAAAGTCTTGACACTTTATGTGAAAGCGCTTTATTATAATTAGTGAAAAGCGCTTTCAAAACAAAGGGGGATAATTTTGAAAAATTTAAAATGGTATTACGGAATACTGCTTGCTTTAGTGCTGGTGCTTGCGGCATGCGGACCGGATCGTCCGGAATCTGTGGCGGATGAAGCAGGCGGTGACGACAATGGGGAACCTGAAAAGCCTGAGTCACTGTCAGTATGGCTCGACGGGGAAAATCAAATTGCAACTTACGGAGAAATTTTTGACAAATATGAAGAGGAAACGGGCATTGCAGTAGAATATACCGAAGTGGGCATGACCGACCAGCTGGAGCAGCTGTCACTGGATGCACCGGCAGGACAGGGACCGGACATTTTCCAGCAGGCGCATGATATGATCGGCAGTGCATACCTGCAAGGTCTGGGTCTGGAACTGGACCCTGAAGAATTTGACTTGGAGAACTTCAATGAAAATGCGATAGAAGCATATACATATGAAGGGAGTCTGATGGGGATACCGTTTGCATCGGAATCTGCGGCTCTTTATTACAATAAAGATCTGATCGATGAAGCGCCGGCGACTACAGAAGAACTGGAAAGCATCATGGAAGAGTTTACTGATTCCGGGTCGAATGAATACGGATTACTGATGGAAGCGACAAACTTCTATTTTGTATATCCATTTCTATTCTCAAACGGAGAACAGATTTTCAGTCAAAACGAAGATGGCAGCTATAATGCCGATGACCTTCAAATTACTGAAGATGGTGTAGTTGAGCAGGCTGAATTATTTCAGAAGTGGTTCGATGAAGGCTACCTGAGTGAAAATGTTACCGGAGATGTACTTGATGGTCTATTTACAGACGGACAGGCACCGATTGCACTGACAGGACCATGGAAACTTGCTGAATATGAAGAAGCACTCGGTGATTCTCTCGGTACTGCGGTATTGCCTGAATATAACGGTGAAGCAATGACGCCTTTCATGGGGGTTAAAGGCTGGATGATTTCAGAGTACACTGAAGAAGAATACTGGTCGAAAGATCTTCTCAAATTTATGACGAATCAGGAAAATTTGCAAACTGTAACGGATCAAATGCAGGAAACTGCACCAAGGACAGATGTTGAAAGTCAAAATGAGTTACTGGCTGTTTTTGATGAGCAGGCTGAAAATGCTGTACCGATGCCGAACATTCCTGAAATGGCACAAGTTTGGGAGCCGATCGGCGATGGACTGATCTTCATTTCCAATGGAGAAGATCCGAGGGAGATTCTTGAAGAAGCAACAGAGCAGATTGAAACGAATATTGAATCAGCTTCAGGCGGGGCAGGTTCCGGGGATGAAGAGTCCGACGAATAACATAGGGAGGAATAGACATGAGTAAGAAACCTGGATTGGCTGCAGCCCTGTCTATCCTGCCCGGGCTGGGCCAGCTATATAATAAGAGGTACATCAAATCCGGTGTCCTCTTTATTCTTTTTATCTCTTTTGTATCAGTGTTTTATAATTTTCTTAATATAGGTTTATGGGGATTATTTACGCTCGGTGAGATTCCAAGGGTCGACGATTCCAGAATTTTACTCGCACAGGGTATCATCTCTCTGCTCGTCATCGGAATCGCCCTGACTTTTTATGCTGTAAATATTATCGATGCATACAGGGATGCCAAATTGATCAATTCAGGAGACTTCAGAACTCTGATGCAGCGATTCAGAGATTCGTGGGATAAGAGTTTCCCGTATGTGATTGTGGCACCGGGGCTGGTATTGCTGCTGTTTCTTGTAGTGTTTCCGTTACTGTATATGTTCTTTTTAGCATTTACGAACTATAATTTATACAATGCACCGCCTAAAAATGTTTTGGATTATGTAGGGTTTGATAATTTCAAAGCGCTTATTGAGGTGGATATATGGAGAAATACATTCTTCAGCGTGTTTACGTGGACAATCGTGTGGACACTGGTGGCAACGACACTCCAGATTGCTCTGGCGCTGCTGTTGGCCATCATAGTGAATAATCCGCTGATCAAATTCAAAAGGCTGATTCGTACAGTTCTGATTTTACCTTGGGCTGTACCGGCATTTGTAACGATACTGATCTTTTCGGCGCTGTTCAATAATCAGTTCGGAGCGATCAATAATGATATTCTGCAGCCGTTGTTCGGGCTCAGCCTTCCCTGGCTGTCCGACCCGTTCTGGGCGAAGGTTGCCCTCATTTTGATACAGACCTGGCTGGGCTTTCCTTTTGTCTTTGCATTATTTACAGGCGTTCTGCAAAGCATATCGGCAGACTGGTATGAAGCTGCGGACATAGACGGGGCTTCCAGCTGGCAGAAATTCAGCAACATCACATTTCCGCACATTATGTTTGCAACTGCACCGCTGCTGATTATGCAGTACGCCGGAAATTTCAATAACTTTAACATCATATACCTTTTCAATGCAGGCGGACCTGCCATAAGAGGGCAGAATGCAGGAGGAACTGATATTTTAATCTCCTGGGTGTATAAACTGACATTTGAAACTCAGAACTTTAATATGGCTGCTGCCATATCTATCATCATCGGCATCATCGTTGCGAGTATCGCAGCATTCCAGTTCAGCCGTACACGTTCAATCAGAGAGGAGGGTAAAATATAATGACCAGAAAAAATAAAAACCTGTTGAAGATGATTGTCATGTACAGCATCATTCTGATAATGTTTGCAGTTATATTTTATCCGCTTCTGTGGACTTTCGGCATATCGCTGAATCCGGGCAGCAACCTGTACGGTGCCAGCATGATTCCGGAAGATTGGTCGTTTACTCATTATGAGTGGCTGTTCACCGATCCGAACAGCATGTATCTGACATGGTATAAGAATACGTTGATTGTGGCATTTGCTTCGTCGCTGCTGTCTGTAATCTTCGTCACTTTGACGGCATATGCATTTTCAAGGTACCGCTTCATCGGCAGAAGATACGGGCTTTACGCGTTTTTAATTTTGCAGATGTTTCCGGTATTGATGGCGATGGTTGCCATTTATATACTGCTGAATACCATCGGTCTCTTAGATTCACTGTGGGGCCTGGTACTCGTCTATGTCGGCGGCTCAATACCGATGAATGCATTTCTTGTAAAGGGCTATTTTGACACTATACCAAAGGAGCTGGATGAATCGGCGAAAATGGATGGCGCAGGGCATTTCAGAATCTTCTTTACGATAATGATACCGCTCGCGAAACCAATTATTGCCGTAGTCGCACTTTTCAATTTCATGGCACCGTTCATGGACTTCATACTGCCGAGGATTGTCCTCAGAAGTCCGGAAAACTATACGCTTGCACTGGGATTGTATAACATGGTCAATGATGCTTTTGCCAATGAATTTACACGTTTTGCCGCAGGTTCGATTTTAATAGCGGTACCAATAGCGATTGTCTTTTTATTCTTGCAGAGGTATTTGATTTCCGGATTGATGTCAGGTTCGACTAAAGGGTAGATTTTAAGGAAGTGAATTCATTTGGTAACTATAAAAGATATTGCCAGAAAGGCAGGGGTATCTCCATCCACAGTTTCTAGAGTGGTAAAAGATCACTCGGGGATCAGCCTGGTCACGAAGGAAAAGATCAGGAAAATCATGGACGAAATGAACTATAAACCGAATGTGGCGGCGAGAAACCTGGTAACCAATAAGTCATATACAATCGGCCTTGTGATTAAAAGTACAGTGCATGAGTATGAACTGAACCCCTTTATCACAGAAGTGACTCTCGGCGTCTCTGAATCATGCCGGGACAGGGGATTTTCAACTTTATCAACATCGATGCAGGATGATGATGATCTGATCACTGAAGTGCAGGATCTGATCAACAGCCGTCAGGTGGACGGCTTCATACTGCTGTATTCAAAAGAAGATGATGCGGTGACCAACTATTTAAGGCGCATTAATTTTCCGTTTGTTGTCATCGGGAAGGATCTTATGAACATGAATGACTCGATCTATATTGACAATGATAATGAACAGGCATCATATACATTGACGAAGTATCTGCTCGGCCAGGGGTTCAGGGATATCAGAATCATCAATGACAGCGATGTCTTTGCAGTTGCCAAAGACAGAATCAGCGGCTTTATAAAGGCACTGGAAGAGAGCAGCATAAATCTGACTGATAAAGTGATAGATATATCCGAGGGGGAAACCACACTGGAGGGGACATTAAGACAACTGATCGAGAATGAACGGCCGCATCTTTTAATGACAATGGACGGCCTCTTTAATTCAAAAGTTTTATCTACTCTTTATAAGATGGATATCAAAGTGCCGGAAGATGTTGCGACAGCAACGTTCAATGATTCACCGATGACAGCATTTGCCTCCCCGCCCCAGACAACAGTGGATATTTTCCCGAGAGATCTGGGAAGGGAAGCGGGAAGAAAGATATTGGATCTGATCAACGATCCGGAATGTCTGAAGATTAATATAACAATTCCGACGAAAATCATAGAACGGAAATCAACGAGGAGGACGATTGATGATTAATATAGGAGTGATTGGATGCGGCAGTATAAGCCGTGCCAGACATATACCCGAATATGCAGACAATGAGAAAGTGAAATTAAGTGCTTTTTGTGATGTTGTATTAAGCCGTGCAGAAGAACAGACGGAAATACACGGAGGAAAGGCATATGAAAACTACAAAAAGCTGCTTGAAAACCCCGGTATTGACGCGGTCAGCGTATGCACACCGAACCATCTGCACGCAGAAATTACGATTGCGGCCCTCGCAGCCGGCAAACATGTGCTGTGTGAAAAACCGATGGGGGTAACGGCAGAGGAAATGGACCGGATGATAGAAATGGAAAAGGCATCGGGCAGACAGCTGATGATTGCGCATAATCAGAGGCTGATAAAGGAACACCAGGTGGCAAGGGAATGGATATCAGAGGGGAAGCTTGGAAAGATATACTCATTCAAAACTTCTTTTGGGCACCCTGGGCCGGACGACTGGAGCGTAGACGGAAAAGACAGCTGGTTCTTCAGAAAAGATGAAGCGGTCATGGGTGCCATGGGTGACCTCGGTGTACATAAAGCGGATGTCATCCGTTATTTGCTGAACGAAGAGTTCAAGCAGGTTGCAGGGTTCATTACTACTGAAGCCAAGGCGTTTTCTACAGTCGATGATAATGCGGTATGTATTTTACGTTCGGAATCGAATATCGTCGGAACACTGCATGCCAGCTGGTCATACAACGGCAAAGAGGATAATTCGACAATCATATATGGTGAGAACGGCATTTTGGAATTGCTGAACGATGATGACTATCCCTTTATGTTCACTTCAAAAAACGGTGATGTCGTCAAAGAGAATTTTGGCGGCATCCAGACAAATGACGGAGACGGACAGAGCTTGAGTTCGCATGTAATAGATACATTTGTAGATGCACTGGAAAACAAAAAAAGAGTGCCGATGACTGCAGAAGATGTCAAAAAGTCTGTAGAAATCATTTTAAATGCATTCAGATCAAATGAAACTGATCAAATAATAACAGTAAAATAGGTGTTCATATGGCAAAAATGAGATTAGGTTTTATCGGTGTGGGAGATATTTCTACGGGGAGGCATCTGCCGATATTTACAAAAATGGAAGAAGTGGAAGTAATCGCAGTTCAGGATATCAATTACGGGCGTGCACTTGAAGTATCCAACGAATTCGGCATACCCAAAGTATGTAAAGAACCAAAGGATATGTATGACAGTGTCGATGCGGTCGTCATATGCACACCGAATAAATTTCATGCACCGATAAGCATTGAAGCGATGAAACACGGTAAGCATGTATTGGTTGAAAAACCGATGGCAATGACAGTTGAAGAGTGTGAGGCAATGATGGAAGCGGAACAGGAGAACAACGTGAAGCTCCATGTTGCATATCACTACCGCTTCATGAAACCGGCGCTTGCAGCGGAAAAGGTCGTGGAACGGGGAATGATCGGTGAGCCGCTCGTCGTACGGGTTCAGGGGTTAAGGCGGCGGAAGGTCCCCGGCTGGGGAGCATTTACAAACAACGAGCTCCAGGGCGGCGGTGCATTAATCGATTACGGCTGCCATCTCCTGGATCTGTCGATGTACCTGATGGGAGACGTCCAGCCGGTTGAAGTGTCAAGCAACGCCTATAACCGGCTGAGCAGAACGAAATCGATCAATGAGTGGGGCGAATTCGACAGAGAAAACTTTGAAGTCGATGACCATGTCAGTGCATTCATCCGTTTTGATAACGGAGCGTCCATGCTGTTTGAAACAAGCTGGTCAGCCAACATACCGCATGACAGGGAGCATATCAGCATATCTGGTACGGATGCGGGACTGAATGTATTTGAAATGACTGTCAACCAGGCGGATGAAGATATGATGACGACGATGAGTATCGACTATATTCAGGTCAAGGATAATTACGCACAGATGCAGGCTCAAAATTTCATTGATGCGATTAAAGGCAGGGCGGATTTGAAAGTCCCTTCTGCGGAGGCGATGAAAGTATCGAAAATTATAGAGGCAATCTACAGGAGTTCCGATGAGAACTGCAGTGTCAGATTATGATTAATCAAGGAGGAATATGATGAAACTAGGTGTATTTAACCCTTTGTTCGGCCATATGGAGTTTGAGGAAATGTTGGATTATGTAAAAGAATCAGGACTGGAAGCCGTTGAAATCGGTACAGGCGGCTACCCGGGAAACAAGCATTGTAATGTGGATGAACTGCTTGAATCTGAAGATGAGCGTACAAAATACTTAAAAGCATTCGAAAGCCGCGGACTTATCATCAGTGCTTTCAGCTGTCACGGCAACCCTCTGACGCCGGATCAAGAATTTGCAGCAGAGTCTGATGAAGCACTGAGAAAATCCATCAAACTTGCATCCCTGATGGGTGTGCCCGTTGTCAATGCGTTCAGCGGTACACCGGCAGGTAACGATACGGACACGTCGGTCAATTGGCCGGTGACACCATGGCCGGAGGAGTACTCGGAGATCAAAAATTGGCAGTGGGAAAATAAACTGATTCCATATTGGAAAGAAATCGGTGAACTCGCCAGGGAATATGATGTTAAAATCGGTCTGGAACTCCATGGAGGATTTCTGGTTCATACGCCGCATACAATGCTGGAGCTGCGTAAAGCTACAAATGAATATATTGGTGCAAATCTCGATCCGAGCCATATGTGGTGGCAGGGTATCGATCCTGTCGTGGCCATTAAAATTCTTGGCAGGGAAAATGCGATACACCATTTCCATGCAAAAGACACTTATATCGACCCGGAAAATTTAAACATGTACGGCTATCTGGATATGAATCCATACGGTGACATTAAAAACAGGACATGGACATTCAGAAGTGTCGGGCTCGGCCACAGTGTCGGGGAATGGTCCAATATGATGAGTGCACTCAGAACGTATGGCTATGACCATGTTGTTTCGATAGAGCATGAAGACGGTTTGATGTCGGTGGAAGAAGGTTTTAAAACGGCTGTGAACAATCTGCAGGGTGTTATAATAAAAGACAAACCTGTTGATATGTGGTGGGCATAAAGGAGCGATCAAATGGCTGAGATAAAAATGGAGAACATCAAAAAGGTTTACGACAGCGGACCTGAAGTTGTACATGATTTCAATCTTGAAATCGAGGAGGGCGAATTCATCGTTTTTGTCGGTCCTTCGGGCTGCGGAAAATCGACGACTTTAAGAATGATAGCCGGACTGGAAGAAATCACCGGCGGTGATTTTTATATCGACGGTAAAAGAATGAATGATGTTGAACCAAAAAACCGTGATATTGCGATGGTTTTTCAGAACTATGCATTATATCCGCACATGAGTGTTTACGACAACATGGCGTTTGGCCTGAAACTAAGAAAAACACCTAAAAAAGAAATCAGGGAAAGAGTCGGTAAAGCAGCGGAAATACTGGGACTGAGCGAGTTTTTGGAGCGTAAACCGAAAGCGTTGTCAGGCGGCCAGAGGCAGCGTGTCGCTCTCGGCAGAGCGATTGTACGGAATCCGGGCGTGTTCTTAATGGATGAACCTCTGTCGAATCTGGATGCAAAACTGAGAGTGCAGATGCGTTCTGAAATTACCAAACTGCATAAACGCCTCAACACAACCACCATCTATGTCACCCACGATCAGACGGAAGCACTGACGATGGCCTCGAGAATTGTGGTGCTTGATAAAGGCAATATCATGCAGGTCGGCACGCCTAAAGAAGTATATGACCTGCCGGAAAATGTTTTTGTTGCTGAATTTATCGGGTCACCGGCGATGAATATATTTGATGCCGGACTAGAGGACGGGGAACTTGTCATCGGTGACAGAACATTCAAAATTCCTGATGATAAGAAACAGATGCTGATCGATCAGGGATATGACGGTAAACCTGTCAAATTTGGCATTCGCCCCGAGGACATAAGAGATGAAGCGGAGTATGTGAAAGAATCGCAGGCGAATTTTGATGTAGAAGTCAAAGTGTGTGAACTGCACGGTTCAGAAGCGATGTTATATGCAGATATAGGCAACGAGGAGTTCATAGCAAGAGTGGATGCACGCCACAATATTACCGCCGGCGACAAGCTGAGATTTGCCTTCGACATGGATAAAGGGCATTTCTTCGATGCTGAATCAGAAGAGAGGATAACCAGTGCTGCACTGATGGAGAAAGAAAAAGAGATTATCGAAGGAAAGAATTCTGATATTATAAAAATTTAGCTGTACTGTAGGATGGCCGGCAGGATCACGGGTGAATTGTGGTCATACCGGCTTTTTATTTTCTTAATAATGGTATAAAATACATGACAATACATATCGAATGCTGAAAATGTTATGATTATATATGAAAATGAGGTGGCTGATTATGATTAAGTTCGATCACATCATACACTATGTGAACCAATTGGATGATGTCAGGGAAAAAGCGCCGCTGCCGGTACACACAGGCGGTGTGCATACGCGTCTCGGCACAGAAAACCTTTTGTCTTACCTGGATACGCGATATATTGAATATATTTCAATCAAAGATGAGAAACTATTTACCGACCATGTGCGGGAAGCGGAAGACTCTTTTGCCAAAGCGATCTATAAAATGAATTATACGAACGATTTCATCCGTTATGCGCTTGCTGCGGAGGATATTGTTATGCTGCGCGACCGTTACCGCGCACAGGGCTATGAAACGCTCGGTCCTCTGTATATGGAGAGGGAAACTGACGGTGAGACGCTGAGATGGTCTTTATTATATATAATGCATGATACAATCATGTTTCCATTTTTCATACAGTGGGAAGAGCCGGAAAGTGAGAGAATTGAACGCATCAAAAATTTTGGTGTGGATATGAAACCGGTGAAGATGACGATTAAACATGAAGTTGAAGAGATTGAAGAGTGGCGTGCTTTCTTTGATGTCATCGGAGTATGGCAGGGAGAGATTGATGACAGGACGACTGTGGAACTCACAGAAGGTAAAAACCCGGCCATATCCGTGGAATTGGACATGGCGGGCAACAGCGGAAAACATCTTGGCGCATATTATAAGTTTATATAAAGCATGAAGCCTAAATGAGAAAGAGCAATCAGTATAGTGATTACGCTGAATAGCCTGATTGCAAGGGAGCCGCCGACCAGCAGATATGCTATGGATAGCATAAAGGATACGATGGCAAGAATGATACGTAAACTGAGCAGCTGGATAAAGCCACTGTCTAAATATTGTCCCATTTCTGCCATGCTGGCAATATTCAATAATATTAAAATGATGATGATAGTAAATCTCATATTCAGCCACCTTTCATAAATGGAATTATAACAGATTTATTGGATTGGAGATAACAATGTATAAACGATTGCATTTAAGTGAAGAAGAGCATAATAAATTTATAGAAGAACATCCGAATGGCGATTTGCTTCAGCTGACGGACTGGGCGGAATCGAAAAAGCTGACAGGGTGGTATTTCAGAAGATTTGCACTAGCAGATGAGACTTCTGAATTAAAGGGTGTGGCGACACTGTTGTTTAAAAAGGTGCCCAGAATAAATACAACCCTCTGTTATATATCCAGAGGCTTTGTATGTGATTATCATGACCATGCACTGGTTGAAGCGATGCTGAAAGAAGCGGTCATAATTGCCAGGGATGAAAAAGCATATACGATAAAAATTGACCCGGATCTCCCGATTGACGAGTATGAAGATGCTCTCGAGAATCTGAAGACATTAGGTTTCAAGCATCACGGCTTCCAGGACGGGATGAGCAAAGGCACAATCCAGCCGCGCCAGACGATGGTGACAGATATAGACAAGAACGATGCGGATCTGCTTAAGAGCTTTGAAAGGAATAACCGTACAAAAGTACGCAATGCTCTTAAAAAAGGAACGGAAGTCTATACAGCCGGAAGGGATGACCTTAAAACCTTTGTTAATCTGATGAAGGAAACCGGAGAGCGTGACGGCTTCCTGACACGGGATATCACTTATTTTGAATCGATGTATGATCATCTCCACCCGAACGGACATATGGAATTGTTCCTGGTCAGGCTCATTCCTTCCAAAGTGGAGGCGTCGGTGAAAGAGGACCTGGAGAAAATTGAGAAAGAAATGAAAAAAGCGCATAAGAAAAAAGACAGCGAGAAGAAAGATAATCAGTTAAGAGATTTAAGCAATAGGCAGAACAAACTGTATAATCAGCTTCAGGAGGCAGAAAATCTTCATAGAGAGCATCCGGATGGCATCGTATTGTCCGGTGCGCTTCTAGCACTGTCCGGACACAAAGCGTATTATTTATATGGTGCATCATCGAATGCGTACCGTGATTTCCTGCCAAATCATCATATGCAGTTTGCCATGATGCAATTTGCGAGGGACAAAGGTGCAAAAACTTATGATTTCGGCGGTGTCAGCGTGATGCCCGAGAAAGACTCACCGCACTTTGGGCTGTGGCAGTTCAAGAAAGTATGGGGGACGGAAGTTTCTGAGAAAATCGGGGAATTCGACTATATCCTCAAACGTCCGCTGTATACTGCAGCAGAAGTCGCCATGCCTCTTTTTCAAAGAGGCAAAGTTAAATTGAATCAGTTAAGAAAGAAATAAAATGATTAGAAAAAAAGGTTGGCATCTGATTCAGATGCCAACCTTTTATAATAAGTACGGACGTGTGACAAGCAGAAATACTATAAACAGCAGCGATAATATACTGAGAAGAGATACTATTAAATAAGTTGCTGTGTACAAAAAATGATTTTCATATAGATAGGGTCCGTTTCTCCATGAACGGATGCCCATCATAATGCCGAACATCGCTGTAAATGCCCATAAGTATAAATTGAAAAACATGACGCCGTCATTTAAAAAGTAATTTATAAAAAATAACAGCTGCATTAAGATTAAAAGTATAGATATAACTCTTCTCATATTTTCACCTTCTGTTTTAATTCGTGAAAATCATTATGATCAGGACCGCTGCGAACATCGCTGTAAATGCATAAATTAAAAACACGTTGTCACGATCATTTTTACTCTCTTTAAAAGCAGCAATCTCAATCGACAGCATCAACGACAGTCCGAGTACAAAAACAATGACTGCAGTGGGGTTTACGAGCGATAGGCTGTAGATGAGAATCATCAGCATGAACGCGACGCCTGAAATCAGTCTCAGTATATCCAGCGTTCGTTTTCTCATTATCATGACTGTGGAATATCCTATTACCAGATAGATCAGCATCATCAAGACGATGATCATAATGCCACCCGCTTTCTTTTACGATAGTATTGGAAAATGAAGAATGTCGCAAATATGGTCAACCCTGCACCAAACCAGAACGGCACACCCGGTGTGATGATGAATAACAGGTTGAAACTGATCGGACCGATTATTCTGCCCAGACTGTCCATTGAATAAGTTGTAGCAGTCATGCGTCCCATTTCATGGGCTTCTGCTTCCTTGGTGATCTGTGAAGTAATCAGCGTTCTGACCAGAGCGTTACCGACCATCAGAAAGACGATACAGAACCCTGCATATATCAGGCCGTTCATAAATGGCAGCATGATGAATGCGATTAATGTAAAAGCCTGTCCGATGAGCATAAACGGCATCTCCTGTCCGTCCTTTAATCTGCGGATGACACCACCCTGAACAATGGCGTTGAATATGCCGCCGATAAAGAACAGTACGCCCATTTCTGCAGGAGTTATATTGATTCTTTCAATTCCGAGCAGCTGGAAGGTACTTTCCATACCGCTGTTGATCAGCATGATTAAGAATGTACATACTAATAAAATGCCGACCGGCTGCAGAAAATACTCGGTAGGCAGCGTGATGTTCTTACGGACAATCGTTGTCGGCTGATAAGTCTCTTTGATTTTAAATATGGAAAAGATCAACGTTGCCAAAATGACGAAAGTCGTCATAAAATATGCTAAGCTTAGACTGACTTCAGCAAGCAGCCCGCCGATGCCCGGCCCGAAAATAAAGCCCATGCCGATGGACATGCCCACAAGCCCCATGTATTTAGTGCGTGTTTCCCGGGTTGTAATATCAGCGACCATACTTGTCGTCGCTGTGTACAGTGCACCTGAAGCGGCACCGCCCAGTATACGGCTTATGTACAATATAAATAAGTTGTCTATAAAAATACCGAATATGAAAAAGCTGAATGCAAAGGCGAATAGTCCGTACAGCAAAATTTTGCGACGGCCGAACTTATCACTCAGCCTGCCAAAGTATGGGGCGGACAGAAAGCTCGCCAACGAGTAGATGGCGAGCAGCCATCCCATATGAGTGGTAGATGCATTAAGTTCAGTAACGATTTCCGGTATGACGGGAATAATCATGCTGAAACCGAAGTAGATCAGGAACTGAACAATCATGATTACGGTTATCATTCTCTTCATTTCATGCACTTCCTGAGATCATTATTTTTGTTGTTTGATTTTATCTTTTGTTTCTTTGATCTGATTTTCGATGTCTACAAGCTGTTTTTCAAGAGGTACTGTATTATTTCCGGTATTTTCAACTTTCTCCAGGTCGCCCTGGACACGGACATAATCATATTTCAGCTCTCTTAGTTTATATTCCAAATCCATGTTTACACCACCTTAAATACTAGTTGTATCATATCATAAAGTTACATTATTAGGGGAAACTCTAAATGACTTTTCGACTACTTCTTAGGTATGATTATAATGAATGGAGGAAATATTATGCACACCTTTGAGATATATGAAGAATATTATAAATGGAATCCTTTAAAGGGAGAAGAAGCAACAGAAATTTATTTACTCGAATATGGCAAAGAGGAAGAACCGAATCAATATGAACCGACAGAGCCTTTGATTGCAAAGTCATATACTGAAGATATTAAAAAGACAAGAAGAGAACATAAGCGTCAGTTATGGCTTGAGATCAACGGAGTAAACGGTGTACCGAAACCGGTGACTTATTATCAGGAAGACTATGCTTTTCTATTTTATATTGCGCTGCCCGGTGTCAGCGCGGACTCATTTATGGAAGAAGCGGACCCGGAAAAGCGTGCAAGTGTTTTAAAGCAGGCCGGACGGTATTTGAGTTTATTACATAAGACCAAGGTCGAAGACTGTCCGTTCGTATTTTATGATGAAGAAAATAAAATGCACAATGACATCGTTCTCGGTCACGGAGATTTTGTGCTGCCGAATGTCATTGTGAATGAAAGTTATATTACAGGCAGCATCGATGTGATCAATATCGGTCTGCGCGACCGTTACGTTGATATTGCGAGCATGGTCAAAAGTATAGAAGAGACAATCGGTCCTGAATATGTCGAACACTTCTATGAAGGCTACCGCATCTCAGGTGAAGTGGATGAGGACAAACTGGAATATTTTAAAGTATATGGGGATAAGGAATAACATAGATGGTAAGAAACAGCGTGATGCCACACAGCATCACGTTGTTTTTATTTATCCTCATTAAAAATAATATCCTTTATATTAAAAAATTCTTTAGTGAATATGGAATTTTTCAAATCGGGTATGGACGATTCCAACCGTTCAAACTCGGTTCTTGCTTCTGCCGTCCGTCCGGCCCTGAACAATGCCATAGGATAGATGGCAGCGCGCGTGGCAATGAGTATACGGTCCAGAGGGAACTGTGCGACCGGACGATCATACAGTGTGGAATCATAGTTTTTCAGAACGGTTTCGAAATTGCCGGCATGATAGTCGATTTCCAGGTTCATCATTTTTAATATGTTTGCATAATTTTTCTGGTAAAACGGATTTTGTTCTTCATAGGAGATAAACTTTTCCTTTAAATTCTTCAAATCATTTACATGAGTGTCCTGATCTTCTACAAGTATATACCAGAGCTGTATCGGGCCCTCGTCAGTGAAATATTCAAAAGAATCGATGGAATGAGGATTAAAATTCAAATAACTTCTCATATCGTCGTTATATTTTTCATACTTATCCATATTGCCGGCCGTGCCGTAATAAAGACCGAACAGCTGAATCTGTTGAAAATAATATTTGAAATTCTCACGCTTGAATGACATATCAATCAATGCGTTGCCGTATTCAATGAAATCATCTTC
>DEQG01000026.1:0-933 GCA_002360325.1 Salinicoccus sp. UBA3372
CCCTCTCAAAATCGAGTTTCGTGCCATTTTCATGAGATTTATGACACCAGCCGGCTTGAATTGCGAGTTTCATGTCACTGATTTAAAGCTGGGATATACCATTTGAAGACTGGTGCTGCAACTTGAATATAATCAGGCAAGTTATAGCGTACACAAGGTCCCAGACGCCATACTCAGGTATTTTGATATAGACTTATAGTGCGAGAGCCAAAATTAAAACTTCAACCCTGGTCTTTCATACAGCAGCTTCCCGTCCGCAATCACCTTGCAGGCGTGGTTGACGCCGTAATGATAGGGGATGTACTCATGATTCGGTGCATCCCAGATGACGATGTTCGCTTCATCACCCGCTTCAAGTGTTCCCCGGTCTGCGGCATCAATCGCATGCGCGGCGTTCACAGTCACTGCATTCCAAATTTCATTCGGTGTCATTTTCAGCTTCAACGCCGCAATCGCCATAATCATCTGCAGATTGTCCGTCACACAGCTGCCCGGGTTGTAGTCTGTCGCAAGGCTGACAGCACCGCCGCCTTCAATCATGCCGCGTGCGTCCGCAAATTCATTTTTACCCAAATAAAACGTCGTACCCGGCAGTAATACCGCCACTGTATCGGAATCAGCGAGCTGCTTTTTGCCTTTTTCACTCGCTGCCACCAGATGATCGGCACTAACCGCTTCCTGCTCAATCGCAAGTTCCAGTCCGCCGAGCGGGTCAATTTCATCCGCATGAATCTTCACGCGGAAACCTTTCTCACGGGCCGCTTCCATATATTTTCTCGATTCCTCGACTGAAAATACGCCTGTCTCAGTGAAGACATCCGCAAAATCCGCATATTGTTTCGCATCATCCAGCAGTTCGATCATCTCTTCCATAAATTCACCGGAATCACGGCCTTTAGGAATCGCATGCGGTCCAAGGTAAGTATGACGCAT
>DEQG01000026.1:1076-5516 GCA_002360325.1 Salinicoccus sp. UBA3372
AGCAGCTCGTCAAACGACGCTTTTCTCGTCTGTTCCACAGTATTTAAAATACCGCCGCCCTGTTCCAGTATCTTCAAGTAATCGACACCCTGGCGCTTCAATGACATTTCATGTTCACGCGACCCGCCATGGACTACATGTGTATGCGGCTCGACAAGGGCAGGGGAGGCGATCTTCCCTTCAGCATCAATCACTTCGAAAGCTTCATACTCATCCGTTCTCTCTCCTGCATGGACGACTTTCCCGTCTTTAACGACAATTACCGCGTCAGCGACAATTTTCAGTTCATCCATCTCTTTGCCTTTTAAAGGCTTATCCGATTTCTTCGGCAATATTAAAGACTTTATGTTTTTAATGATTACATCGTTCATTATTCATTCTCCTCCAGCATTGGAATATTTACGCCTCGTTCTTTCGCTGTATCAACTGCAATTTCATATCCCGCATCCGCATGGCGAGCAACACCCATGCCCGGGTCCGACGTCAGCACACGCTCCAGACGGCGTGCGGCATTTTCGGTACCGTCAGCGACAACGACCATGCCGGCATGAAGCGAGTATCCCATGCCGACACCGCCGCCGTGATGGACACTGATCCATGAGCCGCCGGCTGCCGTATTGACCAGTGCATTCAAAATCGCCCAGTCACCGACCGCATCACTGCCGTCCTTCATGCTTTCCGTTTCACGGTTCGGACTGGCAACGGATCCGGAATCGAGGTGATCCCGGCCGATGACGACAGGCGCCGATATCTCTCCGCTTGCCACCAGTTCATTCAGTGCAAGTCCCATCTTCGCACGCTCACCGTAGCCGAGCCATGCGATACGGGAAGGCAGTCCCTGGAATGCAATCTTCTTCTGAGCCATATCCAGCCAGCGCAATAATTTTTCATTCTCCGGAAACAGTTCCCGCATCTTTGCATCAGCCACTTCTATATCTTTCGGATCTCCGCTCAGTGCAGCAAAACGGAATGGCCCCATCCCTTCACAAAATAAAGGTCTGATATACGCCGGAACAAATCCCGGGAAGTCGAATGCGTTTTCCACACCTTCATCGAACGCTACTTGACGGATATTGTTGCCGTAGTCGAATACGATCGAACCGGCATTTTGGAAATCCAGCATTGCGTCCACATGTTTTGCCATGGATTGTGAAGAGAGCTTCACATATTCAACCGGGTCCTCTTCACGCATCTTTGCCGCTTCTTCCAAAGAATAGCCTTCCGGTACATAGCCGTTCAGCGGATCATGCGCAGAAGTCTGGTCGGTGACGACATCTATTTTAAAATCACTCCCTAAAATCTCAGGCAGAATTTCCGCCGCATTCCCCAATAGTCCGATTGACAGAGGTTTCCCTGCGTCCCTTGCATCTCCTGCAAGTTTCAACGCTTCCTTCAAAGAGTAGGCTTTAACATCCAGATACTTCGTTTCCAGACGTTTATCAATCCGCGATTCATCCACTTCCACACAGATCGCGACCCCTTCGTTCATCGTCACGGCAAGCGGCTGCGCGCCGCCCATGCCCCCGAGTCCCGCCGTCAGAGTCACTGTCCCCTTGAGCGACCCGTCATAATTCTGGTTGGCAAGTTCAGCAAACGTTTCATAAGTCCCCTGGACAATCCCCTGTGAACCGATATAGATCCATGAACCCGCCGTCATCTGGCCGTACATCATCAGTCCCTTTTTATCGAGTTCGTTGAAATGCTCCCAGTTTGCCCATTTCGGTACTAAAACCGAGTTTGATAATAAAACCCTCGGCGCCTCTTCGTGAGTCCTGAAAACCGCAACCGGTTTCCCGGACTGAACGAGCATCGTTTCATCCTTTTCAAGTTTACGCAGCGTATTTTCTATCGCTTCAAACGATTCCCAGTTACGCGCAGCCTTGCCGATACCCCCATATACGACAAGATCTTCCGGCCGTTCCGCCACTTGCGGATCCAGGTTGTTATACAGCATGCGGAGCGCCGCTTCCTGTTCCCATCCTTTACATTCGATTTCCAAACCTTTTTTAGCAGTAATTTTTCTCGTCATGATTACACCCCTTATTTAATTGCACTCAGTGCGAAACTGACATTTTCAATATCCTTGCTGAAGTTCCGGTCTTTATCAATAAAGTCCGCGACCATTCTGTATTCTTCAAATTTCTCCCGTGTTTTCGGCGACAGTTTTTCTTTCCCCTTCAGTTCAACCGCAGTCAGTGCAATCAGCAGCTCGACTGCCAGCACATTTCTCATATTATCGATGATATCCCTTGCATGCCTTGCGCCGATCGTCCCCATGGATACATGATCTTCCTGGTTTGCAGAAGACGGTATCGAATCGACACTGGCAGGGTGGGCGAGGGTTTTATTTTCAGAAACGAGGCTCGCCGCTGCATACTGCATAATCATTGCGCCGGACTGCAGTCCTTCCTCGGGACTCAAGAACGCCGGCAGATCCCCGTTCAATGCCGGATTCACAAGACGCTCGATGCGACGTTCTGAAATATTGGCGATCTCCGCGACACCGATTTTAAGCAGATCCATTGCAATCGCAATGGGCTGACCGTGGAAATTCCCCCCTGAAAATACTTCTTCCTCGCTGAATATGAGCGGATTGTCATTTGCCGCATTCATCTCGATTTCAAGCTTGTCCTTAACATACGCCAATGTCTGGAACGAAGCCCCGTGCACCTGCGGGATGCAGCGGATGGAGTAGGCATCCTGCACACGCATTTCCCCCTGATGCGTCGTAAGTCCGGAGCCCTCCAAATACTCGAGCATTTTCCGGGCCACATAAATCTGTTCTTCATATCCCCTTGAAGCATGAATGTTGTGATTGTATGCATCCGTAATGCTGTTCAGTGCCTGGTGGGTGAGGGATGCAATCCACAGCGCCGTTTCCATCAGACTCTCCGCCTCGATATAATTCAGCACACCCTGTGCGGTCATCGGCTGCGTACCGTTGATCAGAGCGAGCCCTTCCTTCGCCTGAAGGACAAGCGGTTCGATGCCGAGTGCTTCCAGCACTTCAGAAGTCTCTTTCAATTTCCCTTCGTAATAAACTTCCCCTTCACCCATCAGTGTAATCGCGATATGCGACAGCGGGGCGAGATCTCCTGACGCACCGAGTGAACCCTGTTCAGGCACTTTCGGGATGATTCTGCAGTTGATGTATTTCTTCAGCTGGTCAGCAAGTTCCGTCGTCACACCGGAATGTCCTTTGACCAGCGTATTCAGACGCAGGATCATCATCACCAGCACCGCCTGCTCTGAAAATGGCTTTCCCATGCCGCAACAGTGTGAGCGGATCAGGTTCGCCTGCAGATCGAGCGTCTTTTCTTTTGATATCAACACGTCGCAAAATAAACCGAAACCTGTCGTAATACCGTATACCGTCTTACCTTCATCGATGATATTTTCTACGATTTTCCGTGATGTTCTCAATTTATCGTATGCATCATCAGTAATTTCCACTGTGGATTCACTATTTCCCAGGAAATCTTTTATGGATTCAATGGATAAATCTTTCCCTGTCAATTTTAAGATTGACATGCGCTCCCTCCTTTTGCCATTAAAAAAAGACACAGTTACCTTATTTTTAAAGTAACAATGTCTCTATTAGCTGATATCTATGACAATTATATTTATATATGATTGATTCCGAGACCGAGCGTCTCGTGTTCCTTGCCTTTAATCGGTGCGCCGATCGTTCCGTAAAAACAGACTGCCAGCCATTCACCTTCGCGCGCTTGATTGTACGGGCGGCCTCTCACTACCGAGAATGACAGTCCCACTGTGCGCATGATGTCCCCGACACTCAACTTGCCTCTGGTCACGCCTTCTGCCGCTTCAACAATCGCGTGATACAATGCATGAGTTTCACGGTAAATATCCGAATGGATCAATCCGCCGCGTTTCGCTGCCGTCTCGACTGAGGAAATGACTTTCTTCAGTTCCATGGACCCGACTTTGCCGGTGACGACTTTATAAGAGTCGAACTGCGGGCAGATGCCTAGTGCTGTTTCTTTGTCTGTCAATGCGACAAGTGTGGCAAACTTGCCGAACTCATCGTTCTGGTTTGATGCTTGTTCATTTACCATTGATCGGTCTACCTCTTTTATCATCTGATAACTAATGTCTACCCTTAATTATAGCGCTTTCATAAATATATTTCAATGCACGGTAAAAGCATAAAAAGAAGAACAGCATAATTATGCTGTTCTTCCCGTATTTCATTTATTATATTCGTGATTTTTTAACCCAGCCCTGGCTGTATGAGAATAAGAGAATTGCTATCGTAGCAACCAGTGTAATGATGACGAACAGCCAGTGCTGACCGCTCGCTATAAACAGTGGCCCAAAAGTGATCAGTGCGATTTCAACCGGTGCAATCGGCACATAGGCAAGCCCGAAATCATCGAGCGTCTCACTTTCCTGTTTTGGGTCGGCAACTCTGATGAG
>DEQG01000051.1:0-361 GCA_002360325.1 Salinicoccus sp. UBA3372
AATGATTTGAACCTGAATAAAATTTATAATAATGAGCGCCTGGAATTTCTCGGCGACGCTGTACTAGAATTGATGGTGTCAGACTTCATTTACAAAAAGTTTCCTGAACTACCGGAGGGAGACTTGACTAAACTCAGAGCAAACATTGTGTGTGAACCTTCACTTGTAGTATTCGCAGTTAAATTAAAAATGCCGGAGCTCATCATCCTCGGAAAAGGTGAGGAAAAGACGGAAGGACGAAACCGCCCGTCAATCATCTCAGATACTTTTGAAGCTTTTTTAGGTGCGCTTTATCTGCAGGAAGGACACAGGACTGCTGAAGAATTCCTTCAGAATTATGTTTTTGTGGATATAAAAGATG
>DEQG01000051.1:380-4019 GCA_002360325.1 Salinicoccus sp. UBA3372
CCACTATAATGCGGTCGTGGATTATAAAACTTTATTACAGGAAGAGACGCATAAAAAGTATAATAAAGAGCTGCAGTATAAACTGCTGAAAGAATCAGGACCGAGCCACAATAAAAGTTTTGAGAGCGGCGTCTTCATTGATGACAGGCAGCTGGGTACCGGACGGGGCCGTTCAAAAAAGGAATCAGAACAGCGTGCTGCCGAAAATGCATTGTTCATGATTCACGACTAGGAGTAAGAATATGGTTTATTTGAAATCAATAGAAGCGGATGGTTTCAAATCATTCGCAAATAAAGTGGATATAAAGTTTGACAGCGGACTGACGGCGGTTGTCGGACCGAACGGCAGCGGCAAAAGCAACATTACCGATGCCATCCGCTGGGTGCTCGGCGAACAGTCGGCAAAATCGATCCGAGGTGTCAAAATGGAGGATGTGATCTTCAACGGCACAGACTCAAGAACACCGATGAACGCAGCGAAAGTCAAGCTGCAGCTGGACAATCAAAACCGTACGCTGCCGGTGGAGTCGGATGAAGTGAACATCATGCGAAAACTGTACAGAAACGGCGACAGTGAGTATTTCATCAATGATGACCGTACACGCCTGAAAGAAATTACTGAACTGTTCCTGGATTCCGGGCTCGGTAAAAATGCATACAACATCATTTCCCAAGGTGAAGTGGAGTCGCTTCTGAAAGCACGTGCGGATGAGAGAAGAGTGCTGATTGAGGAAGTTGCCGGTGTGATGAAGTATAAGAAGCGCAAAAAAGAATCGATGAAAAGGCTCGGGGAGACGAAAGACAACTTGAACCGCATCAACGATATCATTCAGGAACTGTCTTCCAGAGTCGAGAAGCTTGAAATCGAAAGCGCCAATGCAGAAGAATATCTTGCATTGAAAGAAGAGATGAAAAAGGCGGATATCGAAGTCAGTGTTTATGATATCAACCATCTTCTGGGACGTCTTGAAACTGAAAATAAAAACGTTTCAGATTCTGAGGAGCAATTGAAAAAGTATCAGCAGCAGACGGCAGATCTCGACCGGGAATTGTCTGAACTCAGTACGAGCCGTGACGCGGAAGATACGACTTCAAGGACACTCAACAGGAAAATCGTGGATACTTCTAAAAACCTGGAACAGCTGAACGGTAAAATTGCGCTGTTTGAAGAGCGGAAGTCGAATAAAGGGCAGATGAAAGAGGACCTGTCCGAACGCCTGGAGGCGAGTCGGGCAGAGCGGAAAAAACTGGACGGTCTCATCCGGGAACTGAGCGATGAGCTCGCGGCCTATGATAATAGGATAAAATCCCTGAAAGACAGTCTGCAGCAGACGGAACAGAAAAGGACTTATTTAAGCGAAGATAGCAGCGATGAAATAGAAAGCCTGAAAGACAGCTACTATGAGCTGATGGTTGAAAAGACGACCCTTGAAAATGAACAGAAAAGAAATGAAGAAATACAGAATGACCAGAATTCCCACTACAGCCAGCAGAAAGAGCGCCTTGAAGAACTTCAAAAAGAAGTTTCCGACTACGGGGCCGAGCTGAAGGAAAGACAGAGTGAACTGGACAGCAGTGAAAAAGAGTTAAATATACTGAGGGATACTTATAAGGAAAAGGCGGCCGACAGGGACAGCATGAATACTTCATACCATGAAGAAAACGCCAAGCTTGAAAAGAGTATCCAGTATTATAATCAGCAGAAATCAAAACTGGATATGCTGAAAAACGTCCAGAATGAGTACAGGGGATATTTTCCGGGTGTGCGTGCGGTCTTAAAAAATGACGGTCAGCTGAATGGTGTCGTCGGAGCGGTCGGTGAACTGATCGATGCAGAGTCGAAATACATCACCGCCCTCGACACGGCTCTCGGTGCTGCGGGCCAGAACATCGTCATGCAGAGTGAAAATGATGCGAAAAAGGCGATTCAGTACCTGAAGAATCTGAAACGCGGGTTTGCAACGTTTCTGCCGCTCGATGTCATTAGGAAGCGACAGCTGAACCCGCAGATCCAGTCCACCGTGGACAATTCCGAAATCAAGGTAGAAGTGCTGGCGGATGTTGTCCATATCAATCCGGCATATGAAAATGTCATATGGCATCTGCTCGGTACGACGCTCATCGTCGATACGATCGATGACGCAAGTGCGGTCGCGAGAGAAACCGGACACCGTGTGAAGATTGTGACGCTCGATGGAGAGACGGTTTTCCCGGGCGGTGCAATGAGCGGCGGTTCGAAACAGTCGAAAGGCTCCGTTCTTGAAACTAAAAATGAAATCGATGAAATCAGTAAAAAACTGTCGGAATATGACGGTCTGATTGAAGCCCAGAAGAAAAAAGTCGGTAACTTGAGCAGCGGCATTACCGATATTGATATGAAAGTCGCAAAACTGGAAGATGAAGGGCGGGAACAGAGCGACCGGTTCGAAGACCTGCAACGGCAGGTGTCATCACTCAGCTATCAGCTCGAGTCAAGACAGGAAACTCTGCAGATGATCACGGATGAACTGGCTTCAAGACTGCAGCCGGGCACTGATGCGGATTACAGCGAACAGATTCAAAAGAAGGGCCAGGAGCTTAAAAACCTGGATGAACGCATCCGTCTCATCAGCACTTCCGATAAGGACAAGAAGACTGAACTGAAGTTATTATCCGATGAATATAATGCAACCCAGAATGAAATGACAAAAACGACCGAACGCCACAACTACAAGAAGAGCGAGTACGCGAGGCTGAACGAGCAGCTGCAGGAAGTGACAGACGAAATCGAAGATATTGAAAACGAACAGGAAATCGTTTCACTCGATCTGACAACGCTCGACGTGAGAACGCTTGAAACCGAGCAGAAGGAGCTGCAGGCGGTGCTTGACTCACTCTATGAGGAAGCCGATGACATATCGGAAAAGCAGCACGGCCTGAAAGTCAGCTACCAGGAAAAGAGCAGAGAGAGAGAAGAAATATACCGTAAATCCGAAATGCTGCAGGATACGCTCAGGGCGGCTACGGGCCAAAAGGAAAAACTGGATACCCAGTTGGAACAGAAGCTGCAGTATTTATCGGATAACTACAGGACGACCTACGAAAATGAGAGAGGAAATTATACCGAATTCACGGATATTGATAATAAAAGGCTTCAGATCAATTTGAATAAAAAGAGCATCGAAGAGCTCGGCCCTGTCAATATCGGCGCAATTGAGGAATTCAAAACAGTCGATGAGCGCTACCAGTTCCTGAAAGAACAGCAGGAGGATCTGATGGATGCAAGAGAGACGCTTCTTGAAGTCATTTCGGAGATGGATGATACGGTGGCGGAACGTTTCGAGACCGCCTATCATGAAGTCAACCACCACTTCGGAGAAGTATTCAAAGAAATGTTCGGAGGCGGTCTTGCTGAACTGAGACTGACCGAAGAAGACGACTTTTTAAATTCCGGCATTGAAATATACGCACAGCCGCCGGGCAAGAAACTGTCCAGCCTGTCATTGTTATCAGGCGGGGAAAGAGCGCTCACGGCCATCAGCCTTTTATTCAGCATGCTGAAAGTGCGGGTCAGCCCATTCATCATTCTGGATGAGGTTGAGGCTGCGCTTGATGAGACGAATGTGGTGCGCTATGCACAGTATTTGAAAAAGCTTTCCG
>DEQG01000051.1:4126-7019 GCA_002360325.1 Salinicoccus sp. UBA3372
ATCAGTGTGGACCTGAAGGAATATGATGAAGCCAATGTGTAAGAATGATTAATATAGAGGTGCATATAAATGGGTATTTTTGATCGTTTTAAAAAGAAATTCAGACCTGAGAAAAAGACGGAAGATCTGCCTTCGGCCGAACACCAGAACGAAAAGCTGGATGACGGTCTGATCAGTATTGATGAATTCGAGGAATGGGAACAGGAACAGCTCGCCTACAAGTTCAAAGCGGGACTTGAAAAGAGCCGCGAAAAATTCCAGAACGAAATCAATCAGCTGATGGCGGTCTACCGCAAAGTGGATGAAGATTTTTTCGAGGCGCTGGAAGAGCTGCTGATCGGTGCGGATGTCGGTTTCAACACAGTGATGGAACTGACCGACGAACTCAGACATGAAGCAAAAGTTAAAAATATTACAGAAACAGAAGATCTAAAAGAGACCATCGTTGAGAAAATGGTTGAAATCTACGAGCGCAATGATGATCTGTCTGAAGAGATGAATATCCAAAAAGACGGTCTGACGGTCATTCTTGTCGTCGGCGTGAACGGTGTGGGCAAAACGACAAGTATCGGCAAACTGGCACATAAATACAAAAATGAAGGGAAATCCGTCATGCTTGCCGCAGGTGATACATTCCGTGCAGGTGCGATCAACCAGCTCCAGGTCTGGGGCGACCGCGTCGATGTCGATGTCATAAAACAGGCTGAGGGCAGCGACCCTGCAGCGGTGATGTTTGATGCTGTCAATGCGGCGAAGCGGAGAGGGACGGATATACTGATCTGTGACACTGCCGGACGTCTGCAGAATAAAGGCAACCTCATGAATGAGCTTGGCAAGATGAAAAAAGTCATTCAGAAAGTTGTGCCGGAGGCGCCGCACGAAGTGCTGCTGACCCTTGATGCGACGACCGGACAGAATGCACTGATCCAGGCGAAATCGTTCAAAGAAGTGACGGATGTCTCGGGGATTGTGCTTACGAAGCTTGACGGAACGGCAAAAGGCGGTATCGTCCTTGCAATCAAAAACGAGCTCGGGATCCCGGTTAAATTCGTCGGTCTCGGAGAACAGCTGGATGACCTTCAGGAATTCGACGCTGAAAACTATGTATACGGTCTGTTTGCGGACATGATCCATCAGTCTGAAGAGCTGGATGCAGCAGAAGAAACCAGTGATAAAAATGACTGAAGAACTTGAAAGAACGACCCGGATCAATTATTTATACGATTTCTATCATTCACTGCTGACTGAAAAACAGCGTGCCTATGTAGAGCTTTATTATTTGGAAGACTATACATTCAGTGAAATCGCAGAGACTCTGGATGTGACAAGACAGGCTGTATATGATAATTTAAAACGTACTAAAGATCTGCTCGAAGACTATGAAACGAACTTGGAGCTGTATCATGACTTCACTAAAAGACAACAGTATTACCAGCAGATCAAAGAGTATGCACAAGATGGGAATATCAGCAGAATAAACGATGTCATAAATGAACTTGAAACTCTGGAGGAGGAGTAGCAATGGCTTTTGAAGGTTTAGGAGAACGACTCCAGGCCACGATGGACCGTGTGAAAAGTAAAGGTAAGGTCACTGAATCAGACGTCAAAGTGATGATGCGCGAAGTGCGCCTGGCACTGCTTGAAGCGGACGTCAACTTTAAAGTGGTCAAACAATTTATAAATCAGGTGCGTGAACGCGCACTCGGCAGTGATGTCATGCAGTCACTGACACCCGGCCAGCAGGTCATAAAGATTGTAAAAGAAGAACTCACCGAACTGATGGGCGGAGAAAATCAAAAGATCAATCTTGCCCAGAAACCGCCGACGGTCATCATGATGGTCGGTCTGCAGGGCGCCGGTAAAACGACGACGGCAGGTAAACTCGCACTGCATCTAAGAAAGAATTTCAATAAAAAACCGATGCTCGTAGCAGGCGATATATACCGTCCGGCAGCTATCGACCAGCTGGAAACGGTCGGTAAACAAATCGACGTACCTGTTTTCAACCTTGGAGATAAGGTGAAGCCTCAGGAAATAGCGGCCAAGGCGCTCGCTCATGCTAAAGAAGAGCACCTGGACACTGTCATCATCGATACGGCAGGCCGCCTGCATGTCGATGAAGATCTGATGAATGAGCTGAAAGATATCAAAGAGATTTCACAGCCTGATGAAATCATGCTCGTCGTCGACTCGATGACCGGTCAGGATGCAGTCAATGTTGCAGAATCATTCAATGATCTTCTGGACATTTCCGGTGTCACCCTGACAAAACTCGACGGTGACACACGAGGCGGCGCGGCGCTGTCCATCCGTTCCGTCACAGAAAAACCGATCAAATTCATCGGTGTGTCAGAGAAGATGGACGGACTCGAATCGTTCCACCCTGACCGTATGGCACAGAGAATTCTCGGCATGGGCGACATGATGTCCATCATCGAGAAAGCTCAGTCGAACGTCGATATGGACGAGCAGAAGAAGATGGAGCAGAAAATCAAAGATCAGAGCTTCACTCTGGATGACTTCCTCGAGCAGATGGACCAGGTGAAAACTTTGGGACCGCTGGATGAACTGCTTAAAATGATGCCCGGCGCGAATAAGATCAAGGGCCTCGATAAGATGCAGATGAGCGGCAAGGAGATCGACCACGTCCAGGCGATCATCCGTTCAATGACGATGGAAGAGCGTGAAAAACCTGAAAAGCTCAATGCGAGCAGAAAGAAAAGAATCGCAAAAGGTTCAGGCCGCTCGCTCCAGGAAGTGAACCGTCTCTTAAAGCAGTTCAACGATATGAAGAAGATGATGAAACAGATGACAGGCGGCAAAGGCAAGAAGAAAAATCCATTCGGAAATATGCAGCTGCCGTTTTAAAATAAAGAAATTTAAACTTGTAAAG
>DEQG01000051.1:7051-8043 GCA_002360325.1 Salinicoccus sp. UBA3372
CTTTACAAGTTTTTTATTATCTGATATAGTAGTAAAAGTGAAATTGAAGATAGAAAGGAGTTATTCAAATGGCTGTAAAATTAAGATTGACACGTATGGGTTCTAAGAGAAATCCTTACTACCGTATTGTAGTAGCAGATGCAAGAAGTCCAAGAGACGGCCGCATCATCGAGCAAATCGGTTCATACAACCCAGTTTCTAAAGAAGATGAAAACATCACTTTAGATGAAGATAAAGCAATTCAATGGTTAAAAGACGGTGCTAAACCAAGCGACACGGTTCGCAACATCCTGAGCCGCAAAGGCATTATGGAAAAATTCCACAATGAAAAACTTGGGAAATAAGCACTATGGAAAATTTATTACAAACAATTCTTAAACCGATGCTTGATCATCCGGAAGACTTGGAGATATCTTTTGAAGAATCAAAGTACAATGTTTCTTACAAAATATCAGTCCACAGTGATGACGTCGGACGTGTAATTGGTAAGCGCGGCCGTGTAATCAAGGCAATACGCATCATCATGTCCAATACGAATCACGACAGTTCCAAGAAAGTGTTTGTTGATGTAGATTAAATTTTGAGGGCACGCCTTACGGGCGTGTCTCTTTTTTATGTTTGGGGATTTTGAGTTTGAGGTTGGTCAGGGCTGCTTACCTGGAGTGGTTTTGAGTCTCATGTGAGCTGGGGCTTTATTCTGCCGGTCAGTTAGCATCAATCCCCATCTCATCTGCACGGCAACATCAGACGATCATTCACCCAACACAAAATCCCCGCAGATTTTAATGGTTGTCCGGCTGTCGGCAACGGGTATATAATAGATGGTGTCAGACAGGGCGGGTGTGCCATAATAAGGCTCATCATGAATCCATTAATTTTTAAGGTGGTTATAAAATGATTACTATAGGCAGACTGGTCGGTTTTCACGGGGTGCGAGGCGAAGTGAAGGTGCTCAGTGATTCGGACTTTACGGCGGAGCGTTTTCAGCCGGG
>DEQG01000051.1:8159-14601 GCA_002360325.1 Salinicoccus sp. UBA3372
CTGAAGGATGAGGATGTGCTGCAGGATGCGGAAAGTGTGGAACTGACGCTGGAAGAGGGTGAGTTCCATTTCAGTGAAATCATCGGTCTGACCGTATTCACAGCTGATAATAAACAGCTCGGCAAGGTGACTGATATTTTTCAGACGGGTGCGAATGATGTGTGGGCGGTCCGTGATGAAAATAATAAGGAATATATGATTCCATATATTGAAGATGTCGTGACCGACATTGACCTGGAGAATGGAAAGATAACCATTACACCGATGGAAGGATTGTTGGAATGAATATCCATTACTTGACTTTGTTCCCGGAAATGTACGACGGGGTGCTGAACTCCTCGATTTTAAAGCGGGCAAAAGATAAAGGTATCGTTGATTATAATCTGATAGATTTTCGGGACTACACCGAAGATAAGCACAACAAAGTGGATGACTATCCATATGGCGGCGGTGCCGGGATGGTATTGAAACCTGAACCGATCTTCAATGCGATGGATGCACTGGAAGTTGAAAATCCTCGTGTGATACTATTGTGTCCGCAGGGCGAACCGTTCAATCAGAAGATGGCTGAAGATCTGAGCACGGAAGAGAATATCGTGTTCATATGCGGACATTATGAAGGCTACGACGAGCGTATCCGCACACTTGTGACCGATGAAGTATCCATCGGTGACTATGTACTTACTGGCGGGGAGCTTGCGAGCATGACGATGACGGATGCGATTGTCAGGCTCATACCGAACGTCATCAGCAAACAGGAAAGTCATGAGCAGGACTCGTTTTCCACCGGAATGCTTGAACATCCGCACTATACACGCCCGAGGGAATACCGCGGGATGAAAGTGCCTGAAGTGCTTTTGAACGGGGACCATAAGAAGATAGACGAGTGGCGCTACAATGAAAGTCTGAAGCGGACTAAGGAGCGCCGTCCGGATTTATTGGATTAAAACTTTTATTTGAGGAAAAGATATTGAAAGGCCTCAATGTATATGGTAATATTATACGAGTGTTTAGGCACTAATCACAACTCTCCGCTGCTATGATTGGCAAGAAAGTTGGAAGAAGGAGAAGATATTAATGTCACAACAATTAATTAACGATTTGACGAAAGAGCAGCTTAAAACAGATCTGCCGGAATTCAAAGCCGGAGATACTGTAAAAGTTCACGTACGTATCATCGAGGGAAGCCGTGAAAGAATCCAGGTCTTTGAAGGTGTAGTCATCAAAAGACGCGGTGGCGGAATTTCCGAAACATTTACAGTGCGTAAAATCTCATACGGTGTCGGTGTAGAGCGTACATTCCCTGTACACACGCCAAAAATTGAGAAAATAGATGTTACTCGTCGTGGACGTGTACGTCGTGCAAAACTTTACTACCTGCGCAGCCTGCGTGGTAAAGCAGCTCGTATCAGAGAAATTAGATAATTCGATGAAAACTCGGACATCACAACTTGATGTTCGAGTTTTTATTTTGGTATGATTGTCTGGATAAAGATCAATATAAAAATATCATGACAGTGAGGGAAAAACTGTGAGTATAAACTGGTTTCCGGGTCATATGGCCAAGGCAAGAAGAGAAGTTGAAGAAAATTTAAAGAAGATAGATGTCATCATAGAAATTCTGGATGCAAGAATTCCTTATTCAAGCCATAATCCGATGATGGACGAGATCACACAGCATAAGCCGCGTGTCGTTGTCCTGAATAAGATGGATATGGCCGACGAGGGTGAAACGGACCGCTGGATCAGCCATTTCAAGGCACAGGGGAAGTATCCTGTTGCGATCAACGGCCGCAGCCACCAGATCATTTCTAAAATTGAGCCGCTGGCCGCTGCAGCGACTAAAGAAATTTTTGAAAAGATGGAAAGTAAAGGGATAAATAAAAGAGCGGTCAGAGCCATGATCATTGGCATTCCGAACGTCGGTAAATCGACGGTCATCAATAATATCGCCAAAAGAAAAATCGCCAAAACCGGCAATACACCGGGGGTGACAAAGGCCCAGCAGTGGATAAAAGCCGGGAAGAACATGGAGCTCCTGGATACCCCGGGGATCCTCTGGCCGAAATTCGAAGACGACACGGTCGGCAAGAAACTGTCTTTGACAGGTGCGATCAAAGATTCGGTCGTGCCGCTGGATGAAGTGGCCATATTCGGATTGCGATTTTTACAGAAAAACCATCTGTCTGATCTGAACAAATTCTATAACATAAAAGCCGATGAAGAGAGCGGGGTCATCGACCTGTATGATGCGATCGGCAAAAGCCGCGGTCTCAAGATGAGCGGCAATGAAATCAACTATGAAGCCGTGACGGATAAAGTCATCTACGACATCAGAAATGCAAAGGTCGGCAGATATACATTGGATAAAGTGAGTGATTACGATGGCGACAATCAGTGAAATAACGAAAGAAATCAAACTGATTGAATCTCTCGAGGCACTTGAATCGTGTCCGTATAACAAAGACGCCCGGGCAGGTGTCCAAAAAGCATTGCTGCAGCACAGAAACCGCCTTGAAAAACAGGCGCTTCTGCTGGAAAAGTACGAATACATGATGAGATATGAAAATGAACACCCGGGAAAGGTTGTCGCAGGCATCGATGAGGCGGGACGCGGCCCGATAGCAGGTGAAGTTGTTGCCGCAGCAGTGATTCTGCCGGATGATTTCAAACTGCCGGGGCTGGATGATTCAAAGAAGCTGTCGCTCAAAAAGCGTCTGGAGTTCCGTGAACTCATCATGGCACATGCAGATTACGGCATCGGTATCGCCTCTGCAGAGGAAATAGATAAATATAATATTTACCAGGCGGCAAAAATTGCAATGAACCGTGCGCTGGAAAATCTTACAGAAAAACCGGATCATCTGCTGATCGACGCTATGACGCTGGATACGGGTATTGAACAGACATCAATCATCAAAGGAGATGCGAATTCCAACTCGATTGCTGCTGCAAGCGTGCTTGCGAAAACAACTCGTGATATGATGATGGATAGTTATAGTAAAGAGTTCCCCGGCTATGATTTTGAGAACAACAAAGGCTACGGGACGAGGAAACATCTCGACGGCATAGAGAATTTCGGCATCACAAAGATACATCGGAAGACTTTTGAGCCGGTGAAAAGTAAAATTAACCAGAAAACATTGTTTTGACAGTTTACTTTAATATTTACCTTTTCTATAATTGGAGTGTAAGGATTATAATTATCTTAGGAGGAAGAACATGAATATTCATGAGTATCAAGGGAAAGAAATTTTTCGCTCTATGGGTGTAAACGTTCCAACAGGCAGCGTTGCATATACACCTGAAGAGGCTGTGAAGGCAGCAAAAGAGCTGGACACGGATGTCTATGTTGTCAAAGCTCAAATTCATGCCGGCGGCAGAGGTAAAGCCGGAGGGGTTAAAATTGCCAAAACTATCGATGAAGTAAAAGAGTACGCTAAAGAATTACTTGGAAAAGTATTAGTGACTCCTCAGACAGGACCTGAAGGCAAAGAAGTTAAAAGACTGCTTGTCGAAGAAGGCTGCGATATTCAAAGTGAATATTATATCGGTTTTGTCATTGACCGCGCAACTGACAGAATAGTTCTCATGGGCTCTGAAGAGGGCGGAACTGAAATTGAAGAAGTTGCGGCGACTAATCCTGAGAAAATATTTAAAGAGGTCGTTGATCCGGTTATCGGCTTGATGCCTTATCAGGCAAAGCGTCTGGCATTCAATATCAACATACCTAAAGAGTCTGTTAACAAAGCAGCAAAATTGATGCTTTCCCTTTACAACGTCTTCGTTGAAAAAGATGCTTCCATCATCGAGATCAACCCGCTTGTCACAACAGGCGAAGGCGATGTGCTCGCACTTGATGCGAAAGTGAACTTCGATGAAAACGCATTGTTCAGACAGAAAAATGTTGTTGAACTGCGTGACCTGGACGAAGAAGATCCAAAAGAAATCCAGGCTTCCAAATATGATCTGTCATACGTTGCACTGGACGGCAACATCGGCTGTATGGTTAACGGTGCCGGCCTTGCAATGGCAACGATGGACACAATCAACCACTTTGGCGGAAAGCCTGCCAACTTCCTTGACGTAGGGGGCGGCGCGACAGCTGAAAAGGTTACAGAAGCATTCAAAATCATCCTTGGTGATGAGGGCGTTAAAGGTATTTTCGTCAACATCTTCGGCGGTATCATGAAATGTGACATCATTGCGCAAGGTGTCGTGGAAGCTGTTGAAAACGTAGGACTTGAAATTCCATTGGTCGTACGTCTTGAAGGTACGAACGTCGACGAAGGCAAAAAGATCCTGAAAGATTCAGGTCTTGATATCACTCCGGCGACAACAATGGCTGAAGGCGCTCAAAAGATTATTGCGGCAGTAGAAGAAAATAAATAAAATTTAACGGAGGAATTCACTGTGGGTGTTTTTATTGATAAAGATACGAAAGTATTAGTACAAGGTATCACTGGCTCGACTGCATTATTCCATACAGAGCAGATGCTTGAATATGGCACTAAAATTGTGGCAGGTGTAACACCTGGTAAAGGCGGCCAGGAAGTTCAGGGCGTCCCTGTGTTCAATACAGTAGAGGAAGCTAAAGAAGAAACTGGTGCAACAGTATCTGTAATCTATGTTCCTGCACCGTTCGCAGCAGATGCAATCATCGAAAGTGCGGATGCAGAACTGGATCTTGTCATCTGTATTACAGAGCATATCCCTGTAATCGACATGGTTAAAGTAAAACGTTATTTAGAAGGCAAGAAAACACGACTTGTCGGCCCTAACTGTCCGGGTGTCATCACTGCGGATGAGTGTAAGATCGGTATCATGCCTGGATATATTCACAAAAAAGGCCACGTCGGTGTAGTCAGCCGTTCAGGTACATTGACTTATGAAGCTGTTCATCAGCTGACGCAGGCTGGAATCGGCCAGACAACCGCTGTCGGTATCGGCGGAGACCCGGTAAACGGTACGGACTTCATCGATGCGCTTAAAGCATTCAACGAAGATCCTGAGACTGAAGCGGTCGTCATGATTGGTGAAATCGGCGGTACTGCTGAAGAAGAAGCGGCAGAGTGGATCAAGGAAAATATGACCAAGCCGGTAGTAGGATTCATCGGCGGTGTGACTGCACCTCCAGGGAAACGCATGGGCCACGCCGGCGCAATCATCTCAGGCGGTAAAGGTACAGCAGATGAAAAAATCAAAACAATGAACGCTTGCGGTATCGAAACTTCAGATACACCGTCAGAAATCGGTGAAACTCTGATCAACCGTATCAAAAAAGAAGAAGGCCTTTATGAAAAGTGCCTGACTGTAAAATAAACTTCATATACTCTTCTATATGATTGAAAATAGTGCTGTCCCATTTGCGGACAGCACTATTTTTGTCTTTAATTACCAATTTTTGAATTGATAATGTAAAATTTAAATTCGGTTTTTTAACATATAATTAAAGTTATCATATAACGAGGTGATGACTTGAACTTTTTAGCGCTGTCATATGCAGGAATTACTGTGCAGGAATACCGTGAAATAAAAAACTGCCCGTCTGAATTCAGACTGCCGCAGAAAATACAAAATAAGCTTTCAGCCGCTTACAGGCTGAATACGGAACAGATCATGATGCAGCTGGCGGACCGGAACATTACATGCATGACCATCGATGATGAGGATTATCCGCCGCTGCTGAAAGAGATACACGACCCGCCATATATACTCTATCTAAAAGGCGACAGGAGTTTATTGAACAGACCGATGTTCGGAATCGTCGGCAGCAGGAAAGCGACGAGATATACATCCGAGGCTCTGGCGAAAATCATACCCGGTTTAAAAAATATATGTGTCGTTTCCGGCCTTGCGTACGGGGCGGATGAAATCGCACATAAACTATGCCTTTCTTATGGAATATCCACAATAGGGATTCTCGCTTTCGGACATGATGTGCATTACCCAAAATCTACATATGATATACGTGCCCGGATGGAACAGAACGGTCTGACAATCAGTGAATATCCGCCGCATTCTCCAATTGAGAAATGGCGTTTTATCGCCCGCAACCGTATCATAGCGGGTTTATCCAAAGGTATTCTCGTAACGGAGGCAGAAAAGAAAAGCGGCAGCCTGATCACTTTGGAAATGGCCATGAATGAGAACAGGAACACATACTGCCTTCCCGGAAACATCACTTCACTGCTGTCAAAAGGGACGAATGCGCGGCTGCAGGAAGGTGCGGAAATGGTACTCGGCAGCGACGACATTCTGAAGGATTATTTTTAAAAATTTTCAGTATTTGACAGCTGCGAAAGGTATTAAAGAGTTGACAAAAGAAATAAATGCAATTAGTATTTGATTTTGAAACTACAACCGAAGGAGGCAAACGCATCGTGGCTGATAATTTAGTAATAGTAGAATCCCCTGCGAAAGCTAAAACGATTGAAAAGTA
>DEQG01000140.1:0-1719 GCA_002360325.1 Salinicoccus sp. UBA3372
AGTTCAATCATTGTGAATTCAGGATTGTGTCGTGTGGACACACCTTCGTTTCTGAATACACGCCCGATTTCATAGACTTTTTCAAGACCGCCGACAATGAGTCTTTTCAGATGCAATTCAATAGCAATACGCATGAAAAGTTCAACATCCAGTGCGTTATGATGAGTGACGAACGGTTTAGCCTGTGCACCGCCGGCTATCATGTGCATCATCGGCGTTTCGACTTCAAGGAAGCCTCTGTCATTTAAATAGTTACGCATTTCCTGAATGATCCGGCTGCGCTTGATGAATGTACCTTTTGATTCTTCGCTTGTAAGCAGATCCAGGTAACGTTTACGGTAGCGCTCCTCTATATCCTTCAGTCCATGATATTTATCCGGCAGAGGACGGAGTGCTTTTGTCAGGACTTTGAATTCACTTGCTTTAACGGAAAGTTCTCCGGTGTTCGTCTTGAACATTACACCTGTTACGCCGACGATATCACCGAGGTCGGCATGTTTCCATAAATTATCAAAATCCTCTTCACCAATCTGGTCTTTTCTCACATAGATCTGTATCTGTCCGTTGATATCCTGGATATGGGCAAAGCCTGCTTTACCTTTTCCGCGCTTTGTCATCAGACGGCCTGCAATGATTGTTTTCGAATCATTTTCTTTTTCTTCGAGTTCTTCTTTTGAAAATTCATCCCATTCTTTTACAAGCTCATCTGAATACGCTGTACGTTCAAACTTTGCACCAAAAGGATCGATGCCAAGATCGATCAACTGCTGCATTTTCTCTCTTCTGACACTCACCTGGTCATTCATTTCTTCAGTCAACTATAAACACTCCTTCAATATATTAAACTGTCAGTTTTTCCTGTCTCTCTTTCAATTCTAAAGCAAAGTCCTCAACAATCTCAGCAACTTCGCCTCTCGTCTGTGCCTGATTGATCAGTTTACGGGCTGTACCATTTCCTTTAATGCCTTTTAAATACCAAGAAGCATGTTTCCGCATTTCAAGAACCGCAATCTTTTCGCCCTTCAGATCAATCAGTCTGTCCATATGGAGTTTCATGACTTCGAGCTTCTCTTCAAAGTCCGGTTCATCAATCAGTTCACCTGTCTCCAGATAATGGACAGTCCTATATATTATCCATGGATTCCCAAGTGCTTCCCTGCCGATCATTACAGCATCCACACCCGTTTCATCCAGCATTTTCAGGGCAAGTTCGGGGCTGGTTACATCACCATTCCCTATTACCGGAATACCAACGGCTTCCTTCACCTGTCTGATGATATCCCAGTCCGCTTCACCTTCATACAGCTGGACGCGCGTGCGGCCATGCATACTGATTGCAGAAGCCCCTGCCTTTTCAGCCATCCTTGCATTTTCAACCGCATATATATGGTCTTCATCCCAGCCGATTCTCATCTTGACCGTCACAGGTTTTGATACATTATCCACGACAGACTTCACCATGTCATAAATCTTCCAGGGGTCGAGCAGCCATTTGGCCCCCGCCTCACAGCGGATGATTTTGGATACAGGACAGCCCATATTGATATCGATGATATCAGCAGTCGTATTCTGATCGACATACCTGGCCGCTTCCACGAGGGTGTCCTTTTCTCCTCCGGATATCTGCAGGGACATCGGTCTTTCATTTTCATCAATGTACAGCATCTTCATCGTTTTCTCATTGCCGAATAAAAGTGCTTTGTCACTGATCATTTCAGC
>DEQG01000140.1:1807-3448 GCA_002360325.1 Salinicoccus sp. UBA3372
CGGTTTTCTATCTCTACATCACCAATTTTAAAGATGTTACTCGCCTCTTTCCAGATCTTCTTTTAGTTCTATTACCAGCTTATCCAGAGTCGGATGTTTTACAGCCGGTGCAATTTCTGCAAGAGGTTCCAGTACAAAGCTGCGCAGATGCATCTCTTTATGAGGGATGGAGAGATCGTCAAGCTCGAGCTCCAGATCTTCATAAAGAAGAATATCTATATCTATGATTCTCGGTCCCCATACTTCTTCTCTCACTCTTCCCAGAGAATGTTCTATTCCCAGCACCGTCTCAAGAAGACTGAGCGGAGACATGCGTGTATTGATCTCCACGCACATATTCATGAATTCCGGCTGATCTGTTTTGCCGTAAGGTTCTGTCTCCAGTATCGAGGAACGGTTCGTCACTTCAATTTCTTCAAAGCTGTCGAGCGCTTCTATCGATTTTTCCAGGTTTTCTTTGCGATCTCCCAAGTTACTGCCCAGGCCCAGGTAAACATTTGCCATTAGCTCTCCCGCTTTCTATTCAGAGTAATACTCACATTGTCATAGTGTCCGTCTATCGGCGGACTTGGTTTTGTAATCGTAACTTCTACTTCTTGTATTTTACCATACTGGTCAAATAGTGACTGTGACACTTTTTCAGCCAGATGTTCTATCAGGCTGACAGGGTCTCCTTTTATGATTTCCTCAATCAGCTCGTAGGCTTCACCGTAATGGACGGTCGCTTCCAGATCGTCATTCACAGATGCATCTTTCAAATCAAGATACATCGTGACATCGGTGATGAAAAACTGGCCCAGTATACGTTCTGCATCCAGTGCACCGTGATAAGCATAAGTTTTGATGCCGTTTATTTTAATATTATCCATCTAAATCTTCCTGTAATTTGACGTAGGCATCGGCAAGTCCCCGGTTGATCCCAATATTATGGACCCGTACCGCCCTGACACCTTTTTCCATACCGTAAATCGTTGTCGCAGCCGTTGCCGCATCCCGCTCGGCCGCTTTGGATTCACCATCTATGAGTTCTTTGATCATACGCTTGCGGCTGGTGGCCAAAAGAACCGGATAGCCGACTGCGACCAGTTCATCCAGGCGTCTCATGACTTCAAGCTCTTCCTGTCGTGTTTTAACAAATCCGATGCCGGGATCAAGCCATATATTTTCCTTTTTCACACCATGCTCAAGTGCAAGATCGGCAGATTCTTTCAATTCCCTGATCATATCCTCCACTACATCATCATACGTTGAGTGATCGTTGTTGTGCATCAGAAAGATCGGAGCATCAAATTCAGCTGCAACATCAAGTATTTCCTCGTCGTAAGTGCCCCGCCACTGGTCGTTGATCATCGTCGCTCCCGCTTTCAGTGCGGTTCTCGCCACATTCGAACGGAATGTGTCTATTGATATTTCAACGCCAAAATCTTTAATCGCCTCTATCACGGGTCTCACACGGTCAATCTCTTCCTGCTCCGTAATCTCCGTATATCCCGGACGTGTCGAATAACCGCCCACATCAATGATGTCCACACCTTCATCGACCATTTCACGTGCACGGGCAACAGCACTTTCAGTATCCCGGTATTTACCGCCATCGCTGAAAGAATCAGGAGTGATGTTGAGTATTCCCATGATTTTCAA
>DEQG01000145.1:0-963 GCA_002360325.1 Salinicoccus sp. UBA3372
TTAAACATTGATAAAGTTCATTAAGTATTTGTAAAAATTTGAGGCTGTAAGTGAAAAGATTGAAATTGTCAATATAGGACTCGCAAAGAGGGTAACAACTCAGCGGAGTGGGGGACTAACGATCTGTATATTGACAATGAGTCGTTTTAACCACTGATATTAAAGTGTTTTAATTTCTCTTGCCGTCCGTCACCAGACCCTCAACGTCAAAGTTTGAGGGTTTTTATTTTATTTTACTCTATTTTAACCTACTAAGAATAATCAGGATAGACCTCTTGTCAATTATTTAAAGTTAAGAAAAAGTAGAGAATCAGGAAGTGAAATCATGTCAAAAATAAAAGAGCTATTGAATAAACGCTATGGATTTTTCATCCTATTTCTGTTTTTATTCTGGTTGAAAACGTACATGGCCTACTGGGTTGAATTCAGTTTAGGTGTTACAGGTATATACCAGCACCTTATATTGTTGATTAACCCGATTGCGACCGGCGTCATACTATTGTCCGTTGCACTGTTTTTTAAGAGTCCGACTTTAAGAAAATGGATGATGTTTACAGTACTAATGTTAATGACAGTATTGTTATATGCGAACATATTATACTACAGGGAGTTCGCTGATTTTCTGACGTCTAACATTTTATTGAACTCCAATAATGTGTCTTCTGGATTATTTACCTCAACATTTGAAATGATGAGGTTCTGGGACTTGTTATACTGGGTCGACATTGTACTGTTTGGTTACTTATTCTTCTATAAAAAGAAAGAGCCTTTCAAAGAAGGTAAAAGAGAGTACAAAAGATGGACAAAAGCTACAGTTACATTGCTGGGTGTATTATTGTTGGCAGGTAATTTGATATTGGCAGAGATCGACCGTCCGGAATTATTAACCAGAACTTTTGACAGAAATTATATTGTTAAATATTTAGGTTTGAATTTCTTTTCCGGTTATGATGCTTTTAAAAC
>DEQG01000145.1:1044-3362 GCA_002360325.1 Salinicoccus sp. UBA3372
CCAAATCCTGAATACTTCGGTGTGGCGGAAGACCGCAACGTCATAGTGATTGCATTGGAAAGTGTACAGCAATTTTTAATCGATTATGAACTGGAAGATGAAAATGGACAAAGTCATGAAGTCATGCCATTTCTTTCGAGCATATATGACAATGAGTCTTCATACAGCTTTGAAAACTTTTTCCATCAGACAGGACAGGGCAAATCATCCGATGGTGAAGTGTTAGGTGAATTATCATTGTATGGTCTGCCTCAAGGGAGTGTCTTTCAAACATTAGGCACCACAAACACATTCCATTCTGCACCAAATATTTTAGCACAGCAGGGTGACTATACTTCAGCTGCGTTTCACGGAAATGTAGGCTCATTTTGGAATAGGACAGATACGTATCAAAGCTTTGGATATGACTATTTCTTTGATTCTGAGTTTTATGATGTATCCGGGGAAAGATCGATGGAATATGGCTTGAAGGATAAATTGTTTTTCCATGATTCGGCAGAATACCTGGAACAGCTCCCGCAGCCATTCTATTCCAAGTTCATCACTGTTTCTCATCATTTCCCTTATCCTTTAGATGAGCAAAATACGGAATTCCCGACTGCGCAGACAAATGATGACACAATTAATAACTATTTCGTCACAGCGCATTATGCCGATCAGGCGTTGGAAGAGTTTTTCAACTACTTGAAAGACAGCGGCTTATATGAAGATTCCATCATCGTCATGTATGGTGACCATTACGGTATTTCCGATATGAGAAATCCGACGCTCGCACCTTTAGTGGGTGAGGAGACGGAGGACTGGAACGGCTACCATGATACTCAAATGCAAAGAGTACCATATATCGTCCATGTCCCAGGTGTTGATAATGGGGAAGTGTTCGACACATACAGCGGTCAGGTGGATATGCTGCCGACCTTGATGCATTTACTGGGGATGGAAACAGATGGCTATCTATTTATGGGTCAGGATATTTTATCAGAAGAACATGATAATACCGTTCCACTCAGAAACGGCCGTGTCGTGACGCCGGAATATACTTTCTTTGAACAGGAAATCTATGATACAGAGACAGGCGAATTACTGAACGAGACACTTACCGAAGAAGAGTTGGAAGAACTTTATCAGTATAGGGATGAAGCGAGAGAAGAATTAAATCATTCAGATGAAGTTCAAATGAAAGATTTACTGCGCTTCTATAACCCTGAATCTCTGGATGACCTAAAAGAAATTGATTATTTATATCGTGATCAATTAGATGTACTCGAAGACCATCCTGAAAAAGAGACAAGTCTGATTGAGCAACGCGGTGGAGAGTCGACTGTGGATTTATATAATACAGATGCGCCTGAGATGGAAGAGTCAGGAAATGGTGCGTCAGATGAATATTCGGATTCACCCGGCCAGCCGGAATAAATCAGCGGGTTAGGTTGAGATACTAAATAAGAATACAGGACTGAAAAGCCAGGATATCCATGAATTTGGATATCCTGGCTTTTATTTGTTTGAAAATATATCAAATAATTGGGTGATTCATTCAAAATTGAAGTACCATGGAGGTTAAATATAGTCATCAAAAAAAGAGGAATCCGTAGATTCCCCTTTCTTTATATGAACAATGCGATGATGGCAATCAAAATACCGCTCATGCCCATTCTGAGGGAAAAGCCCATGTTCATTCTAGTGATTCTATAAGGATTGATGTGCATGCTCTGTGCGGTCATCGTCGCATTGACGCCATATGGTGCGGCAGCGGATATACCCATACCGCAGACGACCATGACTATTCCGATGGGCAGTGCATTTTCAGCTGTCATCACTGGTACAAGAACTTCTGCCAGTATCGCAAGTGTTGCGACCGGATGGACGCCGATCATGGCGAGTCCGTATATGAGCCCCATGATCAGAAGCAGTATCAGTATGAGGAATGAATCGACATAGCCGAATACCTGCTGCATCAGTCCAGGGACGAAACTGCTGTTGAACCCGCCGGAGAATATACCGAGCGACAGGAACAATACTGAAAAGTTCTGCATATGATTGTTATGGTTCTTCCATGTACTCCAACCTGTTTTGAGAAATATCGGAAGCCGCTTCATGGTGAAGGCTGCAACGAACGAAAACGGGACAATGATCAACGCGACTGTCAGTACGAAATCAAGTTCCGAAGTCATATTGAAGAACATGACGGCAGAAAGGAAACTGATCAGCAGTATTATCATCTTGATGATGGATTTCTTCAGTGCAGAGCTGTTTATTTCATCAAATTCCGCATCGATTGTGACGCCGTTGAACTCACGTCTGGTCAGGAAAACCTC
>DEQG01000145.1:3391-3639 GCA_002360325.1 Salinicoccus sp. UBA3372
GTCAGCAGCAGCCACGGAAGCAGGGTGAAATAAGAAACACCTGTCGAGTCTACTGTCAGTCCGACGATGACTTCGAGCGGACTCCATATGACTGCGAGCGCAAAAGCCCTGAGTGTGGATTTGATGATGAACTCATTTTTTAATGAAGTAGATGCCTTATTGAACAGGTCATTCAACACATGCTGGATGATGTAAATCGCGGATATGTTCAAAAAGATTCCTAGGAAGTAGGTGGTAAAGACACTGCT
>DEQG01000145.1:3783-4161 GCA_002360325.1 Salinicoccus sp. UBA3372
GATGATTGCGCCTAAACCCTCGCCGGATGTGAGTGAGAAGATGACGCCTGCAGCGATGAAGAGACCGCCAATCATCTTGAACAGCCTGGAGCTGAAAATCCAGGAGATGATGAGCACTCCGATTGCCATGTAGTTTACAAGTATGCCGAGTGCGCCGATGCCGCTGAAAAAGTAAATAAGAAAAAGAATGAATAAAGCGGCATATATGTAATAGAAATTCCTCAATATGGTCTGATTATGTAGGATATTCAATGTAAAACCTGCTTTCACGAAAAATGGGTATGGGAATTTATCTATCAATATATTTATTAATTATAGGACAAATCAATGCGCTTTTACAGAGAAGTTTCATAATACGAAATATTCGAAACTGTTTAC